>JBIOVB010000026.1:0-13621 GCA_044867525.1 Acidimicrobiia bacterium
GCCGGCACCTGCGTATGTAGCTGCTCGGGGCTGAGCGTCCGAACCAACTCGGCAACTGCCTCGCGAGCCCCTCGATAAGTCTCGCCGAGGTCGACAACTTGGCTCACGGCTCCGATGCTATGCGGTCGAGACTCGATGCCGTCGAGAGCCGCTCAATACGGCCAGCTCAACTCAGCCTCTGAGGCCCGAGAACGGAGCTTGTGGAATCGAGTCGGCACGTCGTTCCTCGATGCGGATGCGGGCCTTTCTGCGACGACCACACCAGGGCCCGCCACCTGGAGCAACTGGATGGGCACCGCCCCTCACGACCTAGGCTGCCGCCACTATGAGTCTTGGTTTCGGGCTTCTCAGCGCCCAACTCCGCCCCGGTGAGACCGACTGGTCCCGCGCCTACGACGAGACGATCCGGCTCGCCGTCGACGCCGAGCGACTCGGGTTCTCGTCGATCTGGACCACCGAGCACCATTTCGTCGACGACGGGTACATGCCGTCGCTGGCGGTGGTCAGCGGTGCGATCGCCGCCGCCACTTCCACCATCGAAATCGCAACCGGCGTCATCCTGGCCCCGCTTCACCATCCTCTGAGACTGGCGGAGGACGCTGCGACGGTCAGCCTGCTCAGTGGCGGCCGGTTCACACTGGGCCTGGGGCTGGGCTGGAGCGAGATCGAGTTCCAGGGTCTCGGGGCCGACATGACGAAACGGGGGGCGGCGATGCGGGAGATCGTCACCATCCTCCGCCAGGCGTGGTCCGGCGAGCCCTTCCTCCACGAGGGCACCGTCTATCGGTTCCCCGAGCTCGCAGTGCGCCCCCGTCCCTCGGCCCCGATCCAGATCCTGATCGGCGGCGGCGCCGAGCCCGCGATCCGCCGTGCGGCGCGGGTCGCCGACGGGATCTTCTCCAACGTCGGCCCCGACAAGTTCCTCCAGCAGCTGGCGTGGATCCGCGACGAGTGCGAGCGGGTCAATCGCGACCCATCCGAGCTGCGGATCGTCCACTATTCGGTGATGCTCCCCGGTGCCACGGCGGAGGAGGCCTGGGCTCGATATACCGACCCGCTATGGCACATGACATGGAAATACAGCGACATGGAGGCGTCGGCGAAGCGTTCCGGGCCACCGCCACCGCCACCCGAGCTCACCGACGAGCGACGGAGTGCGCTGGCCGGCCGGTTCACCCTGGCCGGCCCGACAGAGGAAATGGTCTCCACCCTGCTCGATCTCCGAGAGCGTGCGGCGCTGCCAGTGGAGTTCGCCGCCCGGAGCCATTTCGCGATGCTCGAGTACTCCGACCAGGTGGAGCTGATGCAACAACTGGCCGAGGAGGTTGCCCCTCACCTCTGATCAGCAGGCGAACCGGTCGCAGGGCTTGTGCAACGAAAACCAACGCCTCTATCGCGAAGCCGTCAAGTCGGAGATGATCGTCGAAGGCAATGGGCTCTCCAGGAAACGGTCGCGCCCGGCTGGGCAGCGTGACGCGGGCGGGTCTCAAGGTCCCGCGTATATGACGTTCGCCTCTGGCCACGCCGACTGATCCGACGCAGAGTCCCCGGTATGGAGGTCGAACGTGAGAGGAAGCGCCCGCTCTCGGTGCTGATCACCGAAGGACGCTGTGTGATCGCCACGATCGGCCTGATCAGGCGCGGACGACTCTCGATGCCCCCGACCATCGTGGGAACCCGACTCAGGTTCGCCGACGGCAGCGTGTCTCGGATCTACCGCGAAACAGTGATGCGCGGCATGAACACCAGCCCTCGGGTCATGTTGGCGGTCCGATTCCGGTTGCGCTTCCTCGGTTCGAGCCGGGTTGGCCACGCACTGTTTCGTTTCGAATCGCTGTTCAACACGCTGCTCTTCGCAGCGCATCGTGGCTTCCACACCAAGCTGTGGCTGACTGACAGGGTCACCGACTTCTATCGGGGAATCTACGAGTGGGAGGACGAAGTCTCAGCGATCGAATACGCCGAGACGTTGCGTGTGGTGATGAAACCCTGGGCGAAGAAGGGCACCTTCGAATTCCGGGTGATCCAGGGGGCGAAGCGGCCCGAATACCTCGAAGGCCGCATCCCACCGACAGTCGATGTCGCACCGGGGGACGACTGGTGGGTACCGGTCGCAGGGAATGTCCGATGCGGTTCCCGCAGATGGGCCCTGAAACTCGGGTCGATTCCGGGAAAGGCGACAATTTGCAGGATCAAGATCGGTGCCGGGATTACGGGACCTTCCGCGCCGCCAATGCCGTGATCGACGACAGATCGAATGCGAGAGCAACTCCCGTTTCAAGAGGTGGGAAGCGTGCGCACCATCGCGCTCAATGAGTCATAGACCCGCTCCCCGACATGCTTGTCGTCCTCGTCGAGCAGGTTCGCCATCACCTTGAGGGTCCACTCCATCAGGGTCTTGTTGCGGAGCCCGGTGTGGGCCAGGGTTCGCATCACCGAGGGGTGGCCGATCAGCTTCACGAAGACCCGGGCCGTCTTGTAATAGAGGCCGTACTCGTCTTCCAGGTGTTGTGGGTAACGGCGGAGCAGGCCCAAGTCCTCGCTCCCCAGGGCCTCGCCGACGTGCTCCGCGGCGATCCTCCCGGTCTCATACGCGTAGGAGATCCCCTCACCGTTCCAGGGGTTGATCGCCCCGGCAGCGTCGCCGATCGTGATCCAGTTCGACCCGACCAGGGGTCCCTTGGAAAAGGACATGGTGAGCTTGCCACCTACTGGATTGCTGAGCTTGGACTTCTCGCTCAGCTCCCAATAGGCGGGGGCGGTGGCCGCATAGTCGGCCATCATGTGGGTGGTGTTTACGTGCTTCCATCGTTTGAAGGTGGAGAGCAGCCCCACCCCCACGTTGACCGTCCCGTCCCCCAAGGGGAACACCCAGCCGTATCCGGGCATGGTTGCTCCCGATGAGTCACGTAGGTCGAGCTGGCTCTCCAGGAACGGGTCGGTGGACCTGGGTGAGGAGTAATAGCCGCGGGCGGCCAGGCCCATCGGGTAGTCGCGGCGCCGCTCGGTGCCCAGTTCCCGGCCGAAGCGGTTCATGGAGCCGTCTGCGATCACGGTGATCCGGGGCTTCACGGTGACCGTGCTCCCGTTGTGACCCAAGTTCACTCCGTCGAGGAAGCCACCATCGATCAGGGGTGTTGCCTCGGTCTTTTCCAGGATCGTCACCCCCTGTTTGGCGGCCAGGGTGGCCACCTGCTCATCGAGGTCTCGCCGGCGCATCACCCCGCCCCAGTTGGGGAACCGGGAGTGCTCGGGCCAGGGGAGCTCCAGCATCAGGTCGTCTCCGGCATAGGAGCGAAGGCCGGTGATGGTGTGGAACTGGGGAACGTCGAAGTCGAACCCCATGTCCTGCAGCTGCAGGACGGCCCGAGGTGTGAGCCCGTCACCGCAGGTTTTGTCCCTCGGGTACTCCTTCTTCTCGACGAGGGTGACGTCGTGCCCGTCGCGGGCCAGCCAGTAGGCGGCGGCCGACCCGGCGGGACCGCCGCCGATCACGAGCACCGAAGGTGAGTCCATTGCTTCGGAGGTTAGATAGCCGCGGCGGGGAGCCGTCATTCGGCCCATGGCACCGGGTTTATCGTGACCGACATGTCAGGGCTCCCCAAGGCAACCGTGGTCCGGCTGCCGCGCTATCTGCGGCTGCTCGAGGACCTCCAGGCCAGGGACACCGTCAACTCCGATGAACTGGCCGAAGCCGCCGGTGCCAATGCCGCCAACGTGCGTCGTGACCTCTCCCATCTCGACTTTCACGGTGTCCGTGGGGTCGGATATTCGGTCCCGGAGCTGCGGCAGCGAATCCGACAGGAGCTGGGCATCGCCGACCGGCGCAATGTGGCCATCATCGGAGCAGGCAACCTGGGCCGAGCACTCGCCGCGTATGGCGGCCTGAGCCGCCGCGGTTTCGACGTGGCCGCCGTATACGACAGTGACCCTCGGAAAGTGGGCTCGATGGCGGGTCGGGTGGAGGTGAGGCACCTCGATCAGATGGACACCGACTGCCGGGGGGGCTGTTTCGACATGGCGATCCTGGCGGTGCCGGCGGTCGCCGCCCAGCAGGTGACCGATCGACTTGTGGACCTAGGAGTGAGATCGATCCTCAATTTTGCCCCGGTCCGGGTCAACGTCCCCACGAATGTCACCGTGCGTCAAGTCGACCTGTCGATGGAGCTCCAGGTGCTGAGCTACTACGGGCGGTCTTAGGTGCTCGACCTCTCCTGCAGCTCCTCGTACTGGTGGAGGGCCACCAGGAAGACCAGGAAAAGGACGAGGCACACCAGCAGGTAGGTGATCGGGATGATCCGGATCTCCAACGGGCTCAGCCCTTCGATGTTGTCCGGCTTGGGCCCTCGTGGCGCGTAGACCACGAACAACATCGACGTGATGGTGAGCCAGCCGAACAGGGATGCCCCGGTGACCAGGAAGCCGAGCCGCTTCCCGAGGTTGGTCAGGTTGAAGAGATAGATCGACCCGTAGAACAACAACACCGCGCCAATGGTGAGCACGACACCGGTGACGAACAGGTTCGCTGAGAAAAGCGACCTGAAGAACTCACGGAAGAAGTCACCCTGTGCCAGGACCATGGTCATGGTTGGCTCGTTCCGTCCATGTTGCCGCCGCGAAGATAGGCGGCGAGCAGCTCGATGTCCTCCTGGCTGAGGATGGCGCCGAAGGCTGGCATCCTCCCCGAACCGAAGCCGTTGAGTCCATATGGGGTCTGTGCTTCCGAGCCCCTGATCAAGAACTGGATCAGGAGGTCATCCGCTGGCTCTGGAGTCGCGTCTCCGAATTGAACGACCGGTCGCCCGTCCCAGAGCGCAGGCCCGAATCCTCCAGAGCCTGCCTCCTGGGTATAAGGCACCCCGGCGCTGAACCCGGCGGTGTGACACCGGGCGCAGTTGGAGTTGAACAGACCCACCGCCCGCTGTGCGTCCTCGACACCCAAGCCCATCGATTCGGCTACCCCTTCGAAGTCGATCTCCCAGGTCCTCGACTCCTCGGCCTCCAGGAGATAGTCGAGCCCGCCCTGTTCCTGGGCCAGGAGATTGTCCTGGTTTTCGGTAGCGACCTGTAGTTGCGTGTTGAGCGATTCGATGCTGCCCACATAGGAGGTGGCGGTCTCCAGGTCGGGCTCGCCGCCCATGGAGGCAGGGTTTGCCGGGTCGAGGGTGATCGGCTGAATCGGAGGGTCGCCGGGCGTGGTGGCCAGGTTGGCCTCGGTCATCTGATTGGTCACCACTCCCTCGGCGGCCGTGGATATCCCGTCTCCGTCGGGGTCGGAGCCTTCGGTGACGGCAGTGGAGGCGGCAGCCGCAAGATCGGCCACTCCTTCCGGGGGAGCCTCCGCAGTTGCGGCTTCGTCGAGCGCCGCCACCAACTCTGCGGCGTCGTCGGCGTTGGCGATCCCGGCCGGGACGTCGATCCCCAGATCGGATGCCTGAGTTGCGATTTCCTCCAGGATCAACAGGGATCCGCTCCCCAGGCCAACTTCGGGCTCGACGGTGCCGATTTCGATCGCCGCCTGGATGGCGGCGAGGTTCAATTCCACGATCGGCGCTGTCTCGAGGACCGACTCCAGACTGAGGATTGCCTCGTCTGCCAACTCGGCGTCGGCCACTTCGGGGTCCATCGCGATCGGCTCGACGACCGTCAATTGCTCTACGGCGTCGACCGATAGCGCCGACAGCTGGGCTTCGGCAGCATCGGACAGGCCATCGGCGTCGGTGTCCAGGCCCTCGGCTGCGCCTTCGAGGACCTCCGTTGCTCTCTCGGCCAGAGGCTTCAGGATCTCGTAACGCTCAGGGGCGGCGAAGATGTCGGCCACCACCTGGGCCTGATTGACCACCGCGACCCTCACCGTCGCGTCTGCCGTGGCGAGACGATCCAATTGCGCATCCACGCCCGGCTCCAGCTTGGCAAGGGCCTCGGTCTGGCTGATCTGGATCGACCTCAGGTATTCGACCACCGACTCGACCTGCTGTTCATTCAAGGGCCCGCCCCCGGGGAGGCCCCATGCCGGCATCGGCGTGTTCCCCCGGCCGTAAGTGACCCAGAAATTGACCTCGTCCTCGTCGTAACGGAACAGCACGTCATTTAGCGAGGGGACGGCCCACTGCACGGTCACTCCTGACCGCTTCTCGACGTAACGGGCGACCCCGCCGGACCCTTCCGGGCCATGACAGCTGAAACAGGCGAACTCCTCGACGATGTGAGCTCCCCGCTCGACCGCGGCCTCGTCGAACTCGTTGACGAAATTCTCCTGCCGACCGGTCTCACCCAGAAAATAAAGGGGCAGTGAGATGGCGAGGAACGCCGAGAAGGCGATCGCCGCCTTCTGGCCCCCTTCGAGCCGTTTGGTCTCCAACTCCTGGTCGGTGATCCCCGGCTTGAGGTTGGGCGAAACCTCCTCCCCGCCCCGGTTCCTGATTGCGGAGACGAAGAGGACGCCGAGCCAAACGATGCCGACCACTACGGCAAAGACCGTTATCAGATTGGCGGTCATGCCTCAGGCTCAGCAGCCGTGGTTGCCGCGATGCAGCTGGGGCCTTGGGGATATTTGGTGGAGAGGGTCGGGGCCCTCGGTGTCTGGATGACGGAGCCGGTCTTGATTATGAAGTTGTTGCCCACCAGCTCCACGACAAAGCGATCGAGGTTCCGGGGCGCCGGTCCCCCGAAATACTCGCCAACTGCGTTGTACTTCGACCCGTGGCAGGGGCACTCGAAACCCTGGGAAGGCGAACACCAGGGAACCCGGCATCCGAGGTGGACGCAACGCTGGAAGAGGGCCATGAGACCGCCGGCCTCGACGCTCTTGCCTTCGAACTGTGCCGAGAGGGTGTCTGGCGCCGGTACCAGGTAGGCCCGGGCCTCCGGGATGAAAAGAGGGAGGACCGCCCCATCGGAGGTGAACACCTGGGTCTCGAGATCGGTGATCAGACCCGCGTCGATGTCGGCCCCGAAGCCGCCAGTGAGCTTGGGCCAGAAGAATGCCAGGTAGGCGAGTCCCTGAACTGCGAGGACCGATCCAAAGGTCGCTGCGATGGCCCGGTTGAAGAACTGGCGGCGGGTCACTCCGCCTTCCTCCGGGGAGACCTCGACCACCCGCTGTGTCGACACGATGTGGACCGCGGTCGACTCCGGCTCGGCCTCCTCGGGGGCCTCCACGTCGACTTCCACTTCGGGCTCGGCCTCGATGACCGCAGTGGCGGTAGGCGCCCCGACAACCACTCCGGCCATGGAACGGTCGGCGACCCGGGTCTCCTCCGAGACGCCGGCGGTGGGGTCCTTCTGCTTGGCGGTGTCGCCCTGGGAACGGCGGAAGGCGACGGTGAATGCCCCGATAGCGCCAAATATCGCGACCACGGCGACGCCGATCAGGGCGATGTTGGCCGCAGTCATTCGAATTGCACCCAGTCCTTGAGGTCGTCGAAGAACACGCCGTCCCGCCACGGATAGGAGAAGTTGAACCCCTGGCCCCGGAACAGGACGCCGATGATGGTGAGGGTGGCGGCCCCGGCGAGGAACACCGAATAGAGGGCGATGGCGAATTTGCGATCACTGGGCCGTGTGGAGGGGTTCTTGTCCACATAGGGCACCAACATGAACCCGATGATCCCGGTGATGGTGGGCACGGTCACGCCGGCGATCTGAGGGTCGAAGTAGGAGAGCAACTCCTGGAGGCCGAGGAAGTACCACGGTGCCTTCGACGGGTTGGGGGTGGCGTTGAAGTTGGCGGGATCCAGCAGTGGGGAGTGGATGATCACGGCCAGGATCACCAGGAAGCCGGTGATGGCGAGCAGGGCCCCGAACTCCATGAGCATCAGGTGGGGCCAGGTGTTCACCTTGTCGGTGGGCTCGGTCTTGACGGTCTGGATGGCCCGGGCCTTGACCACTGTGAGGAGGCGCTGGGTGCGGACGCCTTCCGGGGTCCCGGTTGGTGGCACCGCCGGGCGCGGGCTGACCAAGGCAGCGACCTTCCCGTTGCCCGTTCCATTGCCACTCCCGTTGCCGGCCGGTACCGGGGGTTGTTCCTCTTCGACCATGGTGGCCACCGCGGCTGCCGCCCCTTGGTTCTCGGTCTCCTCGGCTGCAGGGTCCTCCCCCTCGGCGGCCGGCTGCGATGGCGCTGCAGCGGGCTCGGAGACCCCGGAGTCGGCGGCGGGGGGCGACGGGGGCTCTACAGGTTCGGGCTCGGGCGGTGCCGGCTCGGACACCTCAGGAGGTGCCTCGTGAGGAGCCTCGGCGGGGACCTCCGGTTCGGATGTAACTTCGACCTCTGGCTCCGCTGCGACATCGGCCTCCGGGGATGGCACCTCCTCGGATGCGGGCTCCGGCGGCGCCTCGGCGGCGGCTTCTTCATCGGACGCAGCCTCGACCGGAGGCTCCGGCATTGCTGGCGTGGGTGGCGCTTCGCCCTTCATCTCGGCGAGAACCTGCTCCACGGGAAGCCCGAGCGCCTTTGCCTTGGCCTCGGCGGACCTCCTGAGCAGGCTTTCGGGTATCTCAGTCACGTGACGACCTCATAGCGGGCCCGAGATTCCGCCATCCTTGCGGACCCTCCAGAAATGGACCGCGAGGAAGAGGATGAGGATGAAGGGGAGGGCCAGGACATGGAGCACGTAGAACCGAAGCAGGGTGGCCGCCGAGACCTCGACCCCGGCGAGTAGGGCGAACTTGACCTGGGCGCCCACCACCGGAACGAACCCCGCCATGTTGCTCCCGACGGTGACCGCCCAAAACGCCAATTGATCCCAGGGCAGCAGGTAGCCGGAGAAGGAGAGAAGCAGGGTCAGGAAGAGAAGAAGCACCCCAACGACCCAGTTGAACTCTCTTGGCGGTTTGTAAGCCCCGTGATAAAAGACCCGGCTCATGTGGAGGAACACGGAGAGCACCATGAGGTGGGCGCCCCAGCGGTGCATGTTCCTCACCAGTGACCCGAACGCGACGTTGGTCGAAAGTGCCTCGATGTCGGCGTACGCAGTCTCGGCCGACGGCGTGTAATAGAACATGAGGAAGATCCCGGTGATGGTGAGCAGGATGAAGAGGAAGAAGCTGAGCCCACCGAGGCACAGGGTGTAGGAGAGCTTCACACCGTGCCGCTTCACCTTCACCGGGTGCAGGTGATAGAGCACGTTGTTCATCACCACGTAGGAGCGGTTCCTCGGGCTGTCCGAGTAACCCTTCTTGAACGGGGAGCCAGGGCGAAGAATCGACTCGGCGAGCTGTGAGCCCCACAGCTTCTCGTTCGCCTCTTTCACCCTGTCGGTGATCCCGGGCTTTCCGTTGCCGTTAGCCAAAACGCCTCCTACCAGCGCATCCCATAGGCGTATCCATTCTTGAAGTCACGCTGCCCGGTGTCGAAATCCCATGGCCGACGATCGAGGCCGAGCTCTGCGGCCTGCTCTGCCAGCGATCCTTCGAACTTGCCGAGGGAGATGACGTTGGTCGGGCAGCGGTCGACACAGAGGGCACATCGGGTGCATTCGTCCTCGTCGACGATGAAGAAGCCGAGGTTCTGCGGGTCCTCCGCCGGATGGTCGACATTGACGCCTTCCGAGATGGCGTCCAGCGACAGGTAGTGGATGCACTTCCAAGGGCAGATGTCGACGCACCCTTCGCAGATGATGCATTCCGCTTGGTCGATGTGAAGAAACTGCTTGGGACGAAGCTTGTCGGTGAAGTAATCGCCATCGACCACCGCGAGCTGATAGTCGTCCCGGATAGGTGGCGTCTCGTCGACGACTCCCTTGGGCATCAGGTCTCTCCCCGGACCAGTGGCCGGCCGTAGGGGGACTTCTTCTCCGGCTTTGCCGCGGTGGCGGGCCGGCCCTGCTTCATCTTCTGGAGCTGAATGGTGAACACCGCGGCGACCCCGAGCATGACGAGGTGATAGCCCATCGAAATCGAATCCTTGATCACTGCATAGGAGATCTCGACGGTGTTCCCGAGCACCAGGATCGGTGGGATGGTCAGCGCGATCCGCTGCGAGGACCAGTCGAGGTCGGTCTGCGCGTAGTTGAGCCACTCCGAGGGGACCATGCCGAAGATGATGACCAGCTCCAGCCAGGTGACGAAGGCGGCGAACACCGCCCGGGACCATGTCATCCGCTGATTGAGGATCCAGAGGAATATGCCACCCACGACCATCATCTGCGTCGCCCCGAATATCGCCAGGTAGGCGAGGCCCTTCCAGATCGCTCCCCGAGGAATCCAGTTGAAGTAGTCGACGACCACCGGCACCGTCTCGCCGTCGACCACAGCAGTCAGGGGAAGACTCGAGAAATGGAGCCAGATGACGCTTACGGCCAACAACAGGGTGCCGATCAGCAACAGCCCCCAACCCACCCTTTTTCGGGTGCTGTCGCTCAGTTCTGCGAGACGGTACATCTGGTTTTTGCTTCGGGCACCGGTAGTGCCTGTCGACCCGTTTCTACCATAACCGGGGTCCCGGCACAGAACCCGTAGCGGCCCCTCACCACACTGCGGCGGGTGCGGAACGATCGAGTTGAGTCGTTATGCTCCCGCCGTCCTGTTCCTGAACGAGGAATCTGGTGGCGACCAGCCAAACTGCAGACATTCGAGCCCTCCTCGGGGGTGCCGCCGACGAGGACCGCGTAGCAGCAACCCACATCCTGGTCGGAGCCGGATTCCTGGCCCTGGGTGGCCTGCTCGAAGTGCTAGCCCTGTTCGCCCTCCGTTTCGGCGACCTCTCCCCGGTGAGCTTCGGCCGACTGGAGCCGATGGCGAACCTCGTCCTCATGGTCGGCTTCCTGGTGCTGACCCTGGTCGGGGGCATCTACTACGTTCTCCCTCGCCTGACCGGAGCCCGGCTACGCAGTGCGGCGCTGGCTCGGCTCGGCCTGTTCGGGCTCGTGGCCCTGGTGGCGGCCGGAGTGGTCGCGATCGCGATCGGCCTCGGGGATGGAAGTCAGCCGTTTGGCTTGCCCTGGTTGCTCGACGTGCCGCTCGCCCTACTCCTCTTCGTTCCTCTGCTCAACGTCATGGGAACCATTGCGCACAGGACCGAGACCCGGTCGTACGTCACCTTATGGTTCGTGATCGCAGGCGCCCTCTGGCTGCCTCTTCTCTACCTCAGCCACACGGTCGCCACGCTGCCCTTCATCGGCTCCTTGGCCAAGGAGTACGCCGGGCTCTTCTTCGGCGCCGGCTTCGTGACCATGTGGGTGATGGCAGTTGGGACCGGGCTCTTCTATTACACGCTGGTCAAGGAGATGGACATCCCCCTCGCCTCCAGACAGCTGGCTGTGGTCGGGCTTTGGTCGCTTGGTTTCGCCTCCGTCTGGTGGGGCGTCGCACAATTGGTGTTCGGCCCGGGCCCGGGTTGGGTGGACGCGGTGGCCGCAGCTCTAGGCCTCGCGTTTCCGATCGGGGCGCTGGCCAACGCAACCAATGTCTCTATGACCCTTCAGGGGCACTGGGAGCGCCTCCCGGAGAGACCGGGGGTGGTCGCCGGAGTGGTCGGAACATTCATGGGGGTGGCGGTGGCGGCAATGGCGGGGCTCGCGTCATTCCGCGCCATCGGGTCGGTCGCTGCTCTCACCGGCTTCTGGGAAGCGATCGAGTACGCGGCAATCCTAGGAGTCGGCACGCTCCTGGCGGCCGGGATCGTCTTCGACGCCCTGCCCCGACTGGTGGGAAAGGCACTGCCCTCGGTGAACCGCGCCCGCTCATTCATCCGACTCACCGTGATCGGTGTCGGCGGCGTGCTGGTGACCATGGGTGCCGCCGGCATCATCAGCGGATACTCCTGGGTCGCCGGGTCGAACAGCGCAGCGTATGTCGACGTGGGTGATGGCTGGGCGGCCGGGGCCGGGGCCACCGAGCCCCTCATGTTGATCGCCTTCGTCTTCGCCATCATCGCCTTCCTGGGCCAGCTCGCCTATGTCGCAACCGTGATCGGCACTATCACCGTCGGCCGGCCGGTTCCCCAAGAGCTGCTGGTGTATGGGGAGGACGGTTCGCAAGGGAATTGGACGGTGACCGTCGGGGATGGTCCCGATGAGTGAGCTGAGCGCGGCGGCCGCGGCAGCTCTCGGCGTGCCGGAAGCGATCGTCATGCGATCCGCCGCAGCTAGAGCCACCGAGACCGGAATGAGTGTCGACGAAGTGCTCAGCGCCTGGGCGGGCGGAGGATCGCTCGACGCCCCGGCACCACCGACTCCCGCGGAAGAGGCCGCACCGCCGCCGGCCCAGCCGGATGCAGAGCCCGCTCCGCCTCAGGCAGCACCCGAGGTAGTGATCGAGATCCCAGCTGCTGCCACCGCAGTCCCCAAGACACCGTCGCCGGCACTCGCGCCCTCCGGCAAGCCACCGGTCCTGGTCGGCGAGCCGGACAAACCGATGTCGGTCCTCATCGCGGCCGCCGGTCTCTTCGTCGCCATCCTCCTCGTCGGATTGGTCGGGCCCTCGATCCCGACCGAGAATCCGGGCGCGAGAAGCACCGACCTGGCGCACAGCGAAGCCGGCCTCCGAGGGCGGGACCTGTACCGAAACCTGGGATGCGCCTCGTGCCACACTCAGATGGTCCGACCGATAGTGGCCGATGTTGGGCTTGGTGCCGTTTCTCTCAACGACTCCAATCAGGTGCTGGGCACCCGCCGCTTCGGACCGGATCTCTCCGATATCGGGGCCCGGATGTCAGGCACCCAGATCGAGGCCACCATCCTCGGCGACGCCGGTCACCCGGGGACCAGCCTCTCCGGAGACGACCTGGACGATCTCGTGACCTACCTCGTGGAATCGGTGACCACCGTCCCCGGCGGCGAAGAGCCCGCACCCGAGGAGGAGCCGGCCCCGGGTGACGAAGCACCGGGCGAAGGTGCGGAGGCGGCATTGGGGGGTGGATCGTGAGCGAGTTGAGCGCCGCGGCGGCAGCAGCCCTCGGAGTGCCGGAAGCGATCGTGATGCGATCGGCGGCGGCGCGGGCTGCCGAAACCGGGATGAGCGTCGACGACGTGCTCACTGCGTGGGCAGGTGGAAGCGCGGTTGCCGGGAGCACCCCGCAGCCGGCTCCCGAGGAAGCTTCCGCCGAGCCCGAAGCCACCGCTCCGGAGCCGGAGACTCCGGCCAATCCCCCCGCCGAGGAACGGGTGAGTCCGACGGTCGCAGCCCCGGTCGCCACTCCGCCAATGGTCACCACCCGTGCTCCGGTGCCCGCCGAGGTCACCCCGGCCCAGGCGGCGGCTCTGGACGAAGTGGTGACGGTGCCCACCGCAGGAATCCGGGAGCGGACCAACTTCGTGCTTCCCCGCTGGCTGGCCTGGGTGATGCTGATCATCCCCCTCTTCGCCCTCTTCGCATTGGGAGGCGCCGCCACCGGGACCTGTGGCGAGGCGACCGAGCTGCAGACGGACGTGATCAGCGGGGAGATCGTCAACTGTGATGGATCGGAATTCACCGGATCGGGAATAGGCGGGGGGGGCACCGACTTCATCGCCCTCGGGGAACGGATCTACAACGGGGAGGGCGCAACCTGTGCCGGCTGTCACGGCGCGCAGGGCGGCGGCGGCGCCGGGCCCGCGTTGACCGGTGTCCTCACCACCTTCTCGGTCTGTGTCGACCACATGGAGTGGGTACGGCTGGGCACACAGGGTTTCCAAGAAGA
>JBIOVB010000027.1:0-36745 GCA_044867525.1 Acidimicrobiia bacterium
AGAACGGCGCGACAAAACGGGTCTGATGGGCAAAACGGGTCGGACGGGTCCTTTCATTGATATGACACGTACACCGGGGTGGGGACCTTGGCGATCGTGTAAGCCGGCGTCGGGGTGTCCGTGTCCATCCGGAAGAAATTCTTCCAGCCCCATTTCCAGTGGGCGTCCTCGGTTCCCTCGGTGAGGAAGCGATAGGTGTCGTCCTTGGTGGCGGTCGGCCCCTGACCGTCCATCTGGATCACCATCTGCAATTCCGGCCGCTGTTTGAGAGTCTCACGATCCAGGATCATCCGCGACTGGAACTGGTGAACGATCAGCATCTTCTGGGGGAGCCCGTTGGCTCGGACCAGGTTGGCCAGCCAGTCGACCACGGTGTTGACTTCGGCAGCCGTCACCTGACCGGTCTGGACGAGGTGCACCTGATCGGGCCCGATCCGCCACTCGGGGTCGAGGGCGAGACCGACAAACGGAAGCTTCAAGAGCTCCTCATACTGCTTGGCCTGGGTCAGGAAGTCCTCACGACCCGGCTGGAGGTCGAGGATGACGTACATCCCATTGGCCTGGGCGACCGATATCCAAGCCTCGAAGGTGGAGATCGGCCACTCGAAGCTGTAGTCACCGTCGTCGGTCCCAGAGGCACTGGCGACGCTGGCGATCATCTCGAAGGTGGGGATCACCTGATAGCCGTCGGCCGCGTACTCGGTGAGGAAGGGCTGCATCCGGGCCAGGGTCTCCTCCGGGCCCTGCTCGCCCAGCGCGCCGAGGCCAATCGTCTTCGGATGCCCGTAGAAGGCGACGTAACGGCGGGGCAGGCCGGCGGGAAACACATGAAATCCGCCACCGGGGACCTGACGGCTGTTGGCGAGCACAGCCATTTGCCAGGCGTCGACCTCCGAGACCGTGCCCACGAAGCGGATCGACTCGGGGGGCCGTCCGGCGAGGGCGGAACCGACTTGCGGGTAGGCGAGGAGGTTGGCCGGGTCGAATGCGATGACGCCGGCGTTGACCGCGCGCCCGGTACCGGCAGCCGAGAGGATCCCCACCGGGCTGGAAGCATCCATCAACCAGATGCTGTCCGAGGTGGTTGGCCGGGCCAGCCCGGCGACCAGCTGCACGGGGTCGATTGCAGGCGCTGTCGGCATCGACGTGCCGGTCGGGGGTGCGGTCTGGGGGAGGACAACCCTGTCTTGAGCGGTGATCGCACCCAGAGTCTCCACGATGGTCGAGGCGTCTGGAGTGGAGGGGAGGCGGAAATCACTGGTCAAGCCGAGCGCCAGCTTGGCCTGGTCGACCGCGTCGGAGATCGTGTGTCGGACCATGGTGGCGTCGGGTGGCGCTTGGACTTCGAGGTCCCCGATGACATGCACCTGGTACGGCTTCAACCGTCCCAGCTCCGCAGCGAGTTGAGGGTGGGGATGGAGCAGCGGGCCACCCATTGCGGCAGCAAGCTGGGCGGCAGTCGCGACCTCGTTTATGTCGTCCTCGGCGACCACCACGACATCGTCGGCACACACGAAAATCTCGCCGGAGAGAGCGATGGCATCGCCGGCGACCGACCCGGTGGCCACGGGAGCGGTGCCCCCGGTGTGACGGACGCAGATGCGGTTCCCCGGAATCGTGGTGATTGTGGTTGTGAGCGGGGTCGACCCCACGGTCGACGAGGTGGAGGGGATGGCGACGGTCTCGATCGGGGTTTCGCCCACGATGGCACTGCAGGCGCCGAGCGTCAGCGCGAACAAGCCAAGTCGGATCGATTTCATCAGGAGGGCTCCCGGCTGTCGCGCAGGGTAATTGGGCCCGGTTTTCAAGCTCGTCGTTGTCGTTTCCAGACAACGCCGATACCGAGAAGTGCGGTTCCGACGAGCCAGGTCCCAAGACCGACGTACAACGAGAGGAACAGGCATGAGAGAAGGCCCGCCCACGCCGTCCATCGCGTCCGGTCGATGGCGAGCGCCGCCAGGTTGGTGATCCCGTAATAGAGCAGGACCGAGAAGGCGGAGAACGACCAGGTGAGCCCGATATCCCCCACCAGGCAGAGCGCGGCGACCAAGGTCCCCGAGAGCAGGACCGCTGGTGCCGGCTGGGAGCGCGAGTCGAGCCGGGCCAGGGGCCGGGGCATGTCGCCTCGTCTCCCCATGGCCAGCCACACCCTGGACAGTCCCAGCACGAGGTTGAGGAGCACGCCGAGCATGGCGGTGACCGCGCCCAGGGCGACGACGGTCGACCATGGCGGTGGAATCAGGTCGGCCAGGGTCGATCCCGTGTCGAGGACGGCGCCCCAGTGCCTGCCATAGATCGCTCTGCCTGCCAGAGCGACCCCCAGATAGAGCAGTCCAGCGATGCCAAGGCTGATGATCACTGCCTTCGGAATCGTCCGGGCAGGCTCTCTCACCTCCTCACCAAGGGTGGCGACCCGGCCATACCCGGTGTAGGCCACGAAGAGGAAGGCGATCGCGGGCAATACGTCCGATGGGTCGGCTCCCAGTGGCGGCACCACCCCGAGGACCGCGGAGTCGATGCCCTGCCAGGTGAAGGCAACGAGCCCGGTCACGGTCGCTGTGACGAGCGCGATGTTCACCAGGGTGGTCCGGCGCAATCCCACGACGACGAGAACAGTGAGGATCAGAGTCGCCGATATCGCGACCATGCGTGGATCCCCGAGTCCTAGGTAGGTCGAGAACCCCAGGGCGGCACTGGCGGCTGAGGCGGTCTTCGCCAGGAGAAAGAGCCATCCGGCGGCAAATCCCCAGTTGGGGCCCAGAGTCTGATATCCGTATTCGTAGGTCCCACCGGCGACCGGGAACCGCCCCGCCAGATGCGCCGACGAGAGCCCACTGCACAGAGCCACCAACCCCGCGAGCGGTATCGCGTACACGACGGCATCGCCCCATTGGCCGGTGGCGAGCCCGATCGACACATACGCCCCGGTGCCGAGGACGGCACCGAGCCCGGTGACCACCGCGCCACCGAGGCCAATCTCCCGGCGGAGCTCACCTTCGCTCAAAACAGGGTTTCCGGCTCCACCTTCTCCCGGAGCTCGGGTCCGTTGTTCTGCACCGAGTTCACTTGCTTCGAAACCCTGTGCTCCATGATCACCTCCGGGTCGATGGTCTCGATGAGGCCCAGGGCCGCCTCGGAGTCCCTGAGCTCACGGTCGAGCCAGGCATCCCACGATTCTGTGGCCAATGAGACCGGCATTCGGTCGTGGATGGGGCGAATCACACCTTCCGCTCCGGTGGTGATGATCGAACAGCTCCGGTCCCACTCGTCACCGACCTTGCGGGTCGACCAGATCCCGGCGAACACCATGGGGAACCCGTCAGCCCGGTATACCCAATGCGGTGAGCGGCCCTCGGTGGCCGGTTCCCACTCGTAGAAGCCGTCGGCCGGTATCAGGCACCGCCGCCTGGAGAACGAGTCGCGGAAAGCCCCGGAGGTGGCGACCGATTCGAGCCGGGCATTGATGTAGATCTTCTTGTCGTCCCCGGCGAAGTAGGGAACCAGGCCCCAGCGCATCGAATCGAGGAGCCGCTTGCCATCGCGTTCGTTGATCACGTAGACAGGGTCGGTGGGGGCCACGTTCCAATTCGGGTCCAACGAGCCGGTTACGACGTCGTCGACGCCGAAGTACTCGGCGTAGAAGTCGAGGTCACCAGTGATCGAGAACCTGCCGCACATGTCTCAGAGAGCCTCGCGCGCAGTCGCCAGTTGCTCGAGGAGATCCGCTACCGCCTCCGGGTCGGGGACCATCGCCTGGGCCAGGGTCGGGCCGGAGCCGACATGGACGGTCACGTCAGGCGGCCGCAGCATGCCGAACACGGTCTCATCGGTGACGTCGTCCCCGATGAAAAGGACGTAATTGGCGGCGAGCGACACCCTGAGGGCAGAGAGAGCCTTGCCCTTGTCGGTTGTCGAGTCGGTGAGCTCGAGGATGTTCTTTCCATCGAGCAGGGTGATCCCAACCGACTCTGCGGCGAGTTGTCTTATCTCCGCCACCGCCGCCTCGGGGTTCTCTGCCGTGCGGTAATGGAAAGCCACTGAATGGTTCTTCTGTTCGACCAGTGATCCCGGTACCTCCCTGCTCAACTCCGAGATCCTGGCCCTGATCTCGGACAGTGCCGGGGACTCGCGCAGCATGCCACCGCCACCGTCGGCTCCGTGCTCCCCGATCAGGATGAACCGCTTGTCGTCGAAGCGCTCGACGAGGTCCGACCGGCGCCTCCCGGAGATGATGGCGACATGGGTGCCGGGCGTCCCGGCGAGACGCCTCAGCGCATCGACGGCACGGGGGATCGGGAGCGCCGCCAGGATGTCGTCCACCAGGTCGCTGAGTGTGCCGTCGAAGTCAGATGCGACGAGCAGAGAGGGAACCGAGCCCAAAGAGTCGATCACACCCCGATTGCCTCCAGGTTGTGGCGGGCCCAGGCGTGGACATCCCAACGTCGGACGACCCGGCGCAGCCTCGACATTCGCCTCCTCTGTTCCATCGTCGTCATTGTGATCGCCTCGTACAGGGAGGTTGCCAGGGCGTCGAGGTCGTAGGGGTTGACGATCAATGCATCCCGGAGCCGCTCGGCGGCACCTGCGAACTCGCTGAGGATGATGGTCCCGGTGTTGTCGAGCCGGGTCGCCACGTACTCGAGGGCGACCAGGTTCATCCCGTCCCGGAGCGGGGTGATCAGCATCACATCCGCCGCCAGATAGGCGCCCACCAGCTCCTCGAAGCCGAGCGACCGGTAGAGATAGTGCACCGGAACCCAGGCCGCCCTCCCGAACCGGCCGTTGATCCTCCCCACCATCTCCTCGACTCGGCGTCGGATCGTCTGGTACTCGCCGACGTCCTCCCGGCTCGGCACCGCGACCTGCACCATCGAGACCCGCCCTAGGAGCTCAGGGTGGCGGTCGAGCATCACCTCGAAGGCGCGAAGGCGGAGATCGATCCCCTTGGTGTAGTCGAGTCGGTCGACTCCGAGGATGACGTAGTCCGGGCTTCCCAGGTCGGCGCGGATCCGGGCCGCCGAGGCCTGCGCCGTTGGCGACGCAGCGGTGCGGATGCTTTCGTCGACCTCGATCGAGATCGGCACCGCCTGGCATCTCACGACCCGCCCACCGTGCTCGAGCGCCGAGGCCGGGCCGCGGGCACCAGCGATCTCCCTGGCGGCAGCGGCGAAGTTGAGGGCGGCGCGCTTGGTCTGGAATGCCAGATAGTCGGCGCCGAGCAGGCCGTCGAGTACCTGGGATCGCCAGGGGAGCCGTTCGAAGATGTCGATTGGCGGGAACGGGATGTGGAGGAAGAATCCGACAGCGGCCTCGGGAAGCCGCTCACGCACCATTCGAGGAACCAACTGCAGCTGGTAGTCGTGCACCCAGATCCTTGTGCTGCGCCGGTCGGCGAAACCGGCGATTGCTTCGGCGAAACGCTCGTTGACCGCTTGGTGGGGCCGCCACCAGTGGCGGTGGAACTCGAGGGGGCGGATTGCGTCGTGGTACAGCGGCCAGATCGTGCCATTGCAGAAGCCGTCGTAGTGGTTCTCGATCTCGTCGCTGCTGAGCGCCACCGAGTGGTTGGTGATTCCCTCGACGTCGAATGTCTTCTCCGGCCCGTCGGCCCCGCCGTCCCATCCCACCCAGACCCCACCCCGCTCACGGAGCACCGGGGCCAGGGCCGAGACCAAGCCGCCCGGGCTGGTGGCCCACCTACCGGTTTCCGGATCCCTGGCGACCGGGAGGCGGTGTGCTGCCACCACCAGGGGGCGCTTCGAAGGGCTTCCGGCCATCGGCGTCGACCCTACCGATTGCCGGGCATGCCAAGATCTTCAGGAGATGCTGGCCGCACTGAACATCGGAGCCCTCGGGCTCGGCGTCGGCGCCGGTGTACTCGCCGGATACGTCGCCGGCCTCCTGGCAACAGGCGCCCTCTCTGTGACGGACAACGATTCGCTGGCGTCGGTGTTGGTGGGCATCGTGGTCGGGTTCGCTGTCGGCGGCTGGATCGCGGGAAGGTTCGCCCGCCATTCGGAGTGGTTTCACGGCGCGGTGACCGGTCTGGTCCTGGCCGGTGTCTACATCGTGATTTCAGGTCTCAGCGGTGGCAGGCCTGGAACGGGCACGGTGCTTTGGCTGGCCCTGATCGCGGTGGTGGTATCCGGTCTCACCGGTTGGTTGGCCGGTATGAGAAAGCGCCGCCGGGAAGCCTAAAATATGGCAGTCGAGCCTGTCGGACGGCCGCGGTCGCAAGATCGAGGAAAGTCCGGACTCCACAGGGCACGGTGCTGGGTAACACCCAGGCGGGGCGACCCGACGGAAAGTGCAACAGAGAGCAGACCGCCGATGGCCCGCATTGCGGGATCAGGCAAGGGTGAAACGGTGAGGTAAGAGCTCACCAGCGTCCGGGTGACCGGGCGGCTCGGCAAACCCCACCCGGAGCAAGGCCAAGCAGGGACGCGGTGGCCCGCCGATCGTCTCGGGTAGGCCGCATGAGCGCATCGGCAACGGTGCGTCGAGATGGATGGTCGTCCAAGACAGAATCCGGCTTACAGACAGGCTCGCAACGTGAAGGGGGCTCCTCGAGAGGGGAGCCCCCTTCGCTGTTCAGATCTCGACTTCCGAGGTCGTTTCCCGTCTTCGAGTTCCCGGGAAAGCGAGCAAGCTCAAGAGCAGCCCGACGATCGCAGCGAGAAGGGGGGCCCCAAGAATCATGTGGATCGACCATCCGAGGCCATCTCCCCACACCGCCAACGACGTCAGGTACAGGGAATACCAGATCGCGGGAACCAGCATCGACGCGGCCCTCAGGGGTGGCGGTCGCAGAGGCGAGGGTTTGAGTAAGAGAAAGACCAGATCCCCGGCGACCCCGGCGGCAAGAGCAACCGCGATATAGCGGTACTGGTCGCTGATCACGGTCATCAGTGATCCGCTGACCCCAATGAGCACGGTAAGGGAGCCGATGGGGAGCGGGCCGTGACGAAGAGCCATGAGCAGGAACCCGGCAATAAGTCCGGCCTGGACCAGAAGGGCGGCCACCCCCATCGCCTCGCGTACGAAGGGATCGGCCCAGAACGGGGTGTGCCCCGAGACGTTGCCCGCGACGAGTTGGGCATCGGGCGACCAACTGACCCCGGCCCACCCGTCGTTGCCTCCGGGGTTGCGGGTGAGGTTTCTGACATCACTGCCGTCGCGGTTCATCACAAAGATCTCCGAGTCCCCGGTCCGATCGGATGTGAATGCGATCCGGGATCCGTCTGGCGACCATGCCGGCCCGATGTCCCAGCCTTGGTCGTCGGTGATGGTCACGAGTCCGGTGCCATCGGGGCGGATCAGGGCGATGTCTGCGCTTCCTGAAGCGTCGGTCTCGAAAGCGATCCACTCGCCGTCGGGTGAATAGGCGGGGCTGCCTTCGAAGCCATCGAGATCGGTGAGCCGTTGCGGGGTGCCTCCGACTGATGGGACCAGATAGAGGTCGGGGTCACCATCGCGATCCGAGATGAAGACGACCATGAGCCCGTCCGGTGACACCGAGGGCCCCCAATCGACGGCGGGATCGTCGGTCAGCCGCGTCGGGTCGCCGCCTTCCGCCGGGATGAGGAAGATCTCCGGGTTGCCGTCGACGTCGGCGGTGTAGGCGATTTCGGCCCCGTCGTAGGACCAGTCGGCGTGATGGAACAACTCCGAGCCTTGGTGGAGGACCTGTTGGACAACTCCGTGCTCGTCCATGGTCACCAGTTGGCCGTTGTCATCGATGACGATGCTCGCCACCATCCGACCGTCCGGTGCAAAGTCAGGCATCCAAGCCTGGTCGGTGTCATCGAGTGGGACCCGTATCTGATGTCCGGTTTCCGGCGAGACGAAGAGCAGGTCGGACCGGTCGGCGTCGACCTTCTCCAGCGCCTCTGGCCAAGCATCGATCGCCGGGTGGGCGTACTCGGTGAATGCTCCGAGGATCGAGAGACCCATGGTCATCCCTGCAACCCAGGGCAGCCATCCCGGGAACGAGGTTGGGGCGCCCTTGAACCATGCCGATCGCACCGGCCCGAAGACCATCAGGAAGCCGCTGGCGGCCAGGGCGAGATGCGTCGGGCTCAACAGTGCGTCGACGCTTTCCTCGATTCCGAACATCTCGTGCCAGACCAGGTCGCCGAGGCCGGCAGCAAGGAACAGGCCGGCGCCGATGAGCGACAGCCCGTATCCGGGCGGGAGGGCGGATCGGATCGGAGCTCCCCTGCGTCGCCCGCGCAATGCGACCCCCAGGAGGACACCACCGAAGAGGCCGGCCGAGGCGTAGAGGATGGCGTGCCAGGGGGTGAAGAACGACTCGTCCACACGACCGTGGGAATGGGCCCAGAGATCGACGAAGAACCCGCCGACGAGGAGGACCGACAACACACCGGTGACGACATCGAGCCGGCTTGGGTTGCGCTCCTCGGGCGCCTGCTCCACGGGAGCGCTCATCGGGCGATTATGGACGCCGGCAGAGACCGGTGCGGCCGATTCGGGGGTTGCTCACCAGGTCACCGGAGCTGGATCACGTTTCCAGTGACCAGCGCAGCGTCGTCGGTACACAGCCAGCCGATCACTTTCGCGACCTGTTCCGGAGTGGCCACGTGGGTGTGTCCCGGGTTGCCGGCGACGTAGGCGCGTACCTCCTCGTTCACCCAGCCGGTGTCGGTCACCCCCGGCCAAACCATGTTGGCAGTCACCCCGTATGGGGCGAGCTCGGTCGCCGCCGACATGGTGTAGTTCTCCTGAGCAGCTTTGGCCGCCCCGTAGGTCACTTCCGTGGGGAAACCGCTTGGGCCACCCGATGTGAGCCCCACGATCCGTCCCCATGACCCGGCTCGCGCCATCAGTCTCGCGCTGAATTCGGAGATGATCAGGGCTGCGGCGCGGGCGTCGACCGCCATCACCTGGTCGATCGTCGTCGCCGTCACCGGGGAGCGATCGATGCCTAGCGTGACCCGTGTCGAAGCGAACGTGTCGGCCGTCCACCCACTGGCGTTGTTGACCACGATCTCCACCGGGCCCAGATCCGCCTCGGCGCGGTCGAACAATCCCGGGATTGTGGTCACATCGGCGAGATCGGCTTCGACGGCGACGGCTCGTGCGCCGAGCTCGATGATTGCTTTGACCGCAGCCGATCCGTCGCGGGCACGGGCGAGCCCGTACGCCGCGGGGATGTCGCCCGTGGCCGGGTTCGTGTTGCGAAGGAAGGTGAGGAGAACGTCGGCGCCGAGCATGGCGAGCTGCTGTGCGCTCGCCGCGCCGATGCCGTGATTGGCGCCCGTGACCATGGCGACGCGGCCTTGAAGAGGCAGTGACCGGGACATGTGAGAACCTCCAGAATCGAGAGCGAAAGGGTCGAATCGATGGGGTTCAGTGGCCTGCCATGCCGGACACGGTAGGTGGGAAGAGCAGTCGGCACCGCACCTTTTTGACCTCCTTCCTGCCGCCACCCGAAATCCGGGGGGTTGGTGGATCCGGAAATAGCCTGATCACTGTTCGAAACCTTCGAGGACGGCTGCGGGTCGAACCCATTGGCCAAGAGGAGGAGCTCTCAGATGGTGATCAACAAGTATCTCGCGGAATTCATGGGGACCTTCGTCCTGGTGTTTCTCGGCTCGATGGCGATCCTGGGCACACTGGCATCCGAGGGCCCGCTCCTGGTAACGGTCGGCTTTGGATTCGGTTTGGCCCTGCTGGCCGGCATCTGGATGGTGGGCCACATCTCGGGGGCGCATTTCAACCCGGCGGTGACGCTGGCGATGCTGCTCGATGGGAGGACTTCGTTCAGCGACGCCATCGGCTACTGGATCGCCCAGTTCGCCGGGGCCGGAGTCGCCTCCCTGGTGGTCTGGGCCGCTTCGAGCCGATTGGCGGTGGCGGCGACGACAACCGGTTACGAGAAGCTGTCGACAGGGATCCTGGTCGAGGTTGCGCTGACCGCGGTGTTCGTGTGGGTGATCCTGGCGGTGACGAGGACCGGGGGCAATCACGCCCCTGCCGCCATCGCCCTCACCCTGGTCGGCGTCCACATCGCCGGCATCCCCTTCTCGGGAGCGTCGGTGAACCCTGCCCGCTCATTCGGTCCTGCTGTTGTGTCTGGTGCGCCGGAGGCCTTGACCCAGCTGTGGGTCTACATCGTGTTCCCGCTCGTAGGGGCGGTCATCGCTTTCGGCCTCTTCCGTTTGTTCCCGCCAGAAGAGGTCTGGGCGGAGACCACGGACACGATCGAGGAGCTGGGGGACCAGGTATAGGCCCCAGGGCGAGCGCCCTCAGATGAAGAGCGGATCGTCCCCCAGGTCCTCGAGGCCGAGGACCCAGCCTGCGGGGAGTGACCAATGGCGCGCGCCGCTGACCATGGCGGTCAGATAGTCGGTATCGGGCCGGTGGTCGCCATCGGGTGACCCTTTGGCGACGAAGGTGAGGCAGTCGTACTTGTTGCCTTCGCGATCCACCGCCTTCTGCTCCCATCCGGCCACCCGCCCTTCGGCCTCTTCGGCCTCGGTGAGAGCGGGCACCTGGCGTTCCGGGATCTCGAAGACGCCACCCCAGACGGTGTGCCCGGTGTCGGCGACGAGAGTGGGGACCGCCCCGATTCCGTCCTCACCGGCCACGAAGGTGAGCTTGGTCTCGGGAAAATGGGCGGTGAAAGCGAATCGAGCGTCGGGCGCCACGGCATGCAGTCGATCCGGGTCGAGGAAGGCGGTGTAGGCGAAGTACAGCGTGTGCTTGGTCACGGATGCCGGATTGTACCGCCATCGGACGTGGTGCCGGGTCACGGCGACCAACACCGCAGCGCCACTTGTAGAAGGATTCGATGATCGTAAGCTCTGGCGCCGCATGACAGACCGAACCCGCAGCACCCGGAACAAGACCCAAACCGAGCTGCTCGACCTGGAGCGAATGCTCCTCGACCCCGAGGTGAGGCACTCGCGAGTCGCCGTGGAGCTCCTGCTTCATTCCCAGTTCAAGGAATACGGGAGCTCGGGCCGGGTCTACGACCGGGAGACCATGATCCGCATGATGAATCGCGAGGCCTCGGGTGAGATAACGATCCGGGATTTCGAGGTGCGCATGCTGTCCGGGGACGTCGCCCTGGTCACATACCGCTCGGTGGGGCAGAACCAGGAGGCGCGTCGAAGCTCGGTCTGGCTGAAGGACGAAGGGCGCTGGCAGGTGATCTTCCACCAAGGAACGAAGGTCCCGAGCCGCCTGGCGATGGGTTGAGGCCAAACCGGGCACGAACCTGATTTGGAGTCGAAAGACATTTGAGGCGTTTCGAATTCCTCCTCGCCTTCGCCGCCCTGTTCGCCGTGGGTTGGCCGGCGGTCTTCGGCGTTCGCACCCGGCGGGGCATCGTGTTCGGAGCTCTCTTCGTGGCTTTCCTCATCCATTGGCGGGTGGAAGGGGTTCGTTGGCAGATGATCCCGCTGTACGCGACAGCACTCGGCCTGGCCGTCGGGGACGTGATCGTCATCGAGCGCAAAGTGGATTGGTCGAGCCGGATCGCACGGGGTTTGTTCGGTGTGGCCGGTGTGGTATTGGCAATGTTCCCGGCTCTGATACTGCCTGTTCCCCAACTGCCGGTCCCTTCCGGGCCGGAAGTGATCGGCACCATGACCCTGGAACTGGCCGACACCGAGCGCGAGGAGATCTACGGGGCGACACCGAGCGGGCCCAGGCGATTGCCGGTGCAGGTTTGGTACCCGGCCCTGGCCGGCGAGACTTCAGAGCCGACGCCGTGGGCCGAGAACTGGGACCTGGTGGCCCCGGCAATGGCGGAGCTCGCCGGATATCCCCGCTTTTTCCTGGCTCAGACCCGCTACACGACTTCACACGCCGGCGCCGGGCTCCAGGTCGCCCCTGGCACCTTTCCCGTCGTCATCTACAGCCACGGATGGACCGGTTTCCGGGGGATCGCCGTGAACCAGATCGAGACCCTGGTCAGCCACGGCTACATGGTGATCGCACCCGACCACACCTACGGGGCATCGGTGACCAGGCTCGAAGACGGCGAGGTGATCCCCTACTTCGCGGATGCCCTTCCCGATGAGAGCGAAGTCGATGCCGAGACCTATGCCACTGCCAGCCAGACGCTGGTCGAAGTGTTCGCCGGCGATCTGGTCAGCATCATCAACGCGCTCGAGTTGGGGGAGCGGGGACCGTTTGGCGCCCTGGCCACCAGCGCCGACATCAGCCGGATCGGCCTCTACGGTCACACCGCGGGAGGTGGTGCCGCAGTCGAGGTTTGCCTTCAGGACGAGCGCTGCGATGCCGTGCTCGGGCTCGACCCCTGGGTGGAGCCCCTCCCCGACGACGTCATCTCCACCGAGGCGACGCGCCCCGCGCTCTACATGCGCTCCGATGACTGGCGGAACACCGAGAACGACGCGGTGCTTCGAGGGATCTCGGAGCGCAGCGCCAATGTCACCTATTGGGTCGCTGTGGATGGGACCAACGAGAAAGACTTCCTCGTGACCCCAATCCTCTCCCCGATCACCAGTGAGGTTGGGCTCACCGGGCCGATCGCTGCCGGGAGAATTCTCCCCATCGTCGATCGCTACCTTCTCGGCTTCTTCGACGTGTTCCTGCTCGAGACGGGGTCGGCGGCCCTGGACACGGCAAGCTTCGATGAGGTCTCGGTCGAGGTGATTCGACGCTGATCAGGAGTCGGGGGCCTGGCGAGTGTCCCCGGTGATCTGCTGGCCCGGCCGCTCCCCACGCCGAATGGCGTCGATGGTCGCCCCCAGGATGAGGGCGTCGGCCTCGCCGATGATCTTCCCCACGATCGTTCCCTCTTCGTCGATGAAGAAGGTCTCCGGGATCCCGAACACCCCGTAGGCGATGGCTGTTCGGCTGCCCGGGTCGGCGAGATAGTCGGTGGCTTCGGAAATCCCAACCTCCTGGAGGTAGGCCAGTGTCTGAGCTGGCTCCTCCTGATACCCGATCTGGACGAACCGGACACCTTCTCCGGCGAAGGAATCGGCGGTGGCCACCAGCTCGTCGTGCTCGTTTCTGCACTCCAGGCACCATGAAGCGAAGAAGTTGACCACGGTGATCTGGCCCTCGAGGTCCTGTGAGGACACCGAGCCCTGGCCGTCAAGAGTCTCCAGGTCGAATTCGGGTGCGGGCTCACCGATCAGCGGGGAGTCCACCAGCCCGGGATCGGAGCCGAATCCGGATGCGAGCACCACGGCGAGCACCACGGTGGTCGCGATCACGCCGACGCCGACCCAGCGCAGGATCCTCCCGCTCATCGGCACGTCTCCCCGGCACTGGCCAATGCCAGGTCGGCCTCCACCTCGGCGCGGGAGTCGGCGGGGAGGTCGGGGGTGTCCAGCACCTGTTGGAAAAGGTCGACCGCGGCCTCCGTGTCGCCCGCCCCGCACCATTGCACCTGCCCCTTCACATAGAGGGCGATCGGGGCGCCGGGCTCGATCGCCAGTGCCTGGTCGAGGAGGCGGTTCGCGGTGGCGACCTCACCGTTCCCTTCAAAGGCCATCCAGCCGAGCCGGATGAGTGCGGATGCGGCCTCGGTGTTGGTGGCGTCCTGGCTTTCCGCCACGGCCAAGTAGTGGGGGAAGGCCGCCCGGTAGTCGCCCACGTCGAAGTAGCGCTCGGCGAGGGCGAGCCGCATCCCGTTGATCTGGGGATTGTCGAGGTTGGCCGCGATCACGGCCTCCATCGTCTCATTGCTCACATCCGACAGATCCTCCTGTGCCAGGTCGACCACTCCGGCGGTGGCACCCTCTCGCTCCTGAAGGAAGGCTCCGGCGACGACAACGATCACCGCGAACCCGGCCACGAGGATGAGGCCACCGATCCACATCCGCTTCCGGCTTCTCGGAGTCGATTGGGAGTCGGCCACGGGTGTCGGGTGACGTCTCCACCACAGGATCACCACCACACCGGCCCCGGCTGCGGCCAGCGGAGCCAGCCAGAGCCATAGTGTGGCCCCGGCGAGCGGCGGGTCGAGGAGCACCGCGCCGCTGTACGAGGCGAGAAGCTCGTCGATGATCTGCTGGTCGCTCGCTCCCTCGGCCACCTTCTCCTCGACCAGGGCCATCATGTCCTCGGCCATTTGAGATGGCGAGTCTGAAATCGATTCTCCCTGGCATACCGGGCATTTGATCCGGGAGCCGATCTCCTGCGCCCGGTCGGCTTGCACCGGTTCGGTCGAGACCAGGAAGGCGAGGGCAACGGCCATGATCAGGATCCCCGCCAGGATCAGGATGTTGGATGAGCGTTCAGACATCTGCGCTCTGACGCTCGACGGCTCCTCTGCGCAGCGACCGCCTCGCCAGCAGCGACCAGACGCCACCGGCAGCCACGGTCAGCCCGCCCAACCAGATAAACCAAACCATCGGGCTGGTATCCAGGGCCAGTGCCAGCTGGTCGGCGTCGAGACCTTTCAACGTCAGATATAGGTCGCCGGCGGGGGTAGTGAGCACCGCGGGAGATACCACCGCTGCTGTGTTCTCGCCGTAGAAATTGGCCCTTGGCTCCAGGTAGCCGACCACGTCTTCGCCGCGGAGCACGGTGATCCTGGCGCCCTCCACCACACGGTTGGGCTCGACGCGGCGGAATGGTGACTCGTAGATCAGCAGATATCCGGCGAAATCGACGGTGTCGCCAGGCTCGAGATCGACCACCGTGTGCGTGCCGAGATTGGCGGCGAACGCGATCCCGATCGCAACCAGCACCACGCCGATATGAGAGACCTGGCCTGCCCAAAACGGCTGGTCGCCGCGGATGACGCTGCGCATCTCGGCCCAGATCGGCCGCCCCGACTTGCGGGTCCGGTTGCCGGCCAGCTCGAATAGGAGGCCGAGAATCGCGGTGGCCACGAACACCCCGAGGCTCACCGCGAGGACCACCCATCCCAGCCGAGTGACGAGAAGCGCAGTGAGCAGGCCGGCGCCGAGCCCGATCACAGTCGGCATCCGTAGTCGTCTCCAGACGAGGCCGGGAGCGGCTCCGCGCCACGGGGTGACCGGGCCGAACCCCATCACCAGCAAGAGCAGGAAGGAGAGCGGCACCGCGAGGCGATTGAAAAACGGCTGGCCCACGCCGACCTGGGTCCCGGTGAACGCCTCGACGAGGAGCGGATAGGTGGTTCCGATGAGCACCACGAACCCGAGGATCGCCAGCAACAGGTTGTTGACCAGGAACATCCCCTCCCTGGAGACGAAGGTCTCGATTCGCGGGGAGGACGCCACGAGATGGGATCGCATCGTGAACAGAGCGAAGGAGCCCACCAGCACCAGTACCAGGAAGCCGAGCAGGGCGGGGCCGATGGCCGACTGGGTGAATGAGTGGACCGAATTGATGGTGCCCGATCGGGTGAGGAAGGTGCCGAGAATGGTGAGCGCGAACGCCGAGATCACCAACACGAAGTTCCACGCCTGGAGCATGCCTCTTCGCTGCTGGACCAGGCCGGAGTGGAGGAACGCGGTGGCGACCAGCCACGGCATCAACGAGGCGTTCTCCACCGGATCCCAGGCCCAATACCCGCCCCAAGACAACACCTCGTAGGCCCACCATCCACCGAGGGTGATGCCGACGCTGAGGAACGACCAGGCAACCAGCGTCGAGCGGTGGCTGCGGCGAAGCCATTCCGGCCCGGGCACGGCCAGGGCGAGGGCTCCGATCGCATAGGCGAATGGGACCGTCAACCCGACGTACCCCAGATACAGCATCGGTGGGTGGATCGCCATCAGGATGTGGTTTTGGAGCAGCGGGTTGGGCCCGGGGCCGTCGAGCGGGGCGTCGACGGCGGCGAGAGGCCAAGGGCTCGAGGCGGCGCACCCCGCCTCGACTGCGCTGACGCAGACTTCGAACGGGTTGGCCACGGTGAGCATCAAGCCGAAGAAGAAGATCCCGACCCCGCCCATGACCGCCAGCGCAGCCGCGCCTAGAGCGTCGGGCGCCTTCCGGTACCTTGTGAGCACCGCCCAGGTGAAAACTGCAAGCACCAGGCCCCAAAGGATGATCGAGCCCTCGAGCGCCGCCCAGGCTGTGGCCACGTCAAAGGGGAACGGCGTCGTCGAAGCGTGGTGGTTCGCCACATAGGCCAGGCTGAAGTCGTCGGTGAGCAGTGCGAGCTGCATCGCCAGCATCGCCATCACCGCGCCGGCGAGCAGCAGGCGACCGGGGTTGACCAGGTCGGCCGAGCCGCCGCGGGCCACCCTGATCCCGCGCCAGACCATGAGGATGGCGGCGCAGAGTGCGGCGACGACCCCGGCGGTCCCGAGCAGGGCGAGCATCAGGGCTCCGGGTAGGCCCCGCCCTCCTCGGGGACCTCGTAGTTCTCGTCGTGTGCGATCAATGCGTTGTCGGCCACGAAACGGTCACCGGACCAAGCACCTTCGAGCAGCACCGGGACCTCCTCGCCGAACAGGGCGGGGGCATCCCTGGTCAGGACAACCATGATGGTGGCGCCCCCGTCGCTCAGGTCGAACATGGTTCCTTCCTCGGTCTCAGTGAGTGTGCCGGCGGCCACCGTCCCCGCCAGACGGAATCGCTCCCCATCGGGGAAATCCGATTTCTGGGCCACCGCCTCGCTCGGGTAGAGGTAGTAGGTCAGGTTGTCATCGAGGCTGGTCAGGGTGAGCGCGAGCACCAGGGCGATCACCCCCCCGATGCCGAGGAGCACGAACCGGCGGTGGGCCATCGGTCAGCGTCCGGCCCGGCGACGCCTGAGATGCACGTAGGCGGCGTAGCCGATGATGGCGCCGTAGGAGATCAGGAATGTCCCGAGGACGATGAGCTGGTCAGACATCGCCGATCTCCGAGAGCCGTGGCGGCTTGACGGCCGCGGCCTGGTCTTCTGCTGTCAGCCGCTCCTCGGCGACCGCCACGTCGATGCGGGCGACGAGGAGGGCAACGTAGACCACGGTGAAGGCGATCACGTTGACCAGGATCGCAATTCCCATCTCCCGAGGCATGGTGACCCCATCGGGGCGTATCGACGGGGTCTGGTGCAGCGTTCGGAACAGATACACCGAGAAGTAGACGAGAGGGATCTGAAGCACTGCGATCGAGCCGAGCAGAGCGGAGCGTCGGGCCCGCACGGCGGGATCAGGTGTCGCTCCCCGGAGGGCGAGATACGCGATGTAGACGAAGAACATGACCGCTGTCGTGGAGAGGCGCCAATCTCCCCAGTCCCAGGCTCGCCCCCACACCGCTTGTCCCCAGACCATCCCAGTGAAGAGGCCGATCCCGGTGAACAGAACTCCAAGCTCGGCCGAGGCGGCAGCGAACCGGTCCCAGGAGTAGCGCTTTCGGATCAGCCACATCACCGAGCCGAGCGCAGTCATGCCAAAGGCGAGAAAGGCGAGCCACATGCTGGGGGCGTGGATGTTGATGATGCGGGTGAACTCGCCCTGAAGGGTGTCGGTGGGGGCGGTCAAGGCGAACCAGAGGCCGACCGCCATGGATAGCGCGGCGACGGCGAGCAACACCTTGACCCGAGTCATCTTGAAGCCTCCTCGAGGGGTCGGGCCAAGCCGACACCGCTCACCGCGAGTGCCAGGTCGGTCGCGACCAGGATCAGTATCCAGGGGAGGATACTGGTGCCGCGCCCCATAGCTTCCAGTGTCTGTGACGCCCCGATCACCAGTGGGATCGACAGCGGTGCGACTATCAGCGAGGCGAGGGCGGTCCGATTCGCCATACCCGCCGTCACCTCGCCGGCAAGGGTGCCCAACTCGGTGAGACCGATCGCAACCAGGAATCCGCCGAGGACCATGGGGAGCGGCCAACCCGGCGGAAGGATGGGGCTGTAGAGCACGATCATCGCCACCAGGAGAACGGCGAAGAAGCCGAGCATCAGGACGCCACCCGAGATCGTCCTTCCCACGAACCGGGCGGCCGGGTCGACCCCGAGCAGGGCATAGAGATCCCGACGCTCCTGGTCGTCGTGGGCTGCCTGTCGCAAGGCGACCTGCATCCCGAAGAGGATCCCCAGCGCCCAGAAAACGGCGGGTCCAAGCGAGGAGATCGCCGATAGGTCGACGCCGAGTGCCAGGGGAAAGACCAGCAATGCGACGACAGCGAAGGGGAGCACGATGCGAAGAGTGTCCCCGAGCCGGCGTTCGACTTTCAGGTCGACCCTGGCGATCTCGACCGCCTGGGACCAGAAGCTCAAGATCGTGCCTCCAGTCGCCCGGAGGCGAGCGAGTGCAGCGAGTGGGCATGATCGGCCAGCTGGGCGTGGTCATGGGACACCATGACCACGGCGCCCCCGGATGACGCCGTGCGGTCAACGATGGCGCCAATCAACTCAACGGCATCGTTGTCGAGCCCCGAGTACGGCTCGTCGAGCAGCAGGAGGCGTGGTGCGGTTATCAGCAGCCTCGCCACCTCCAGCCGTCGCAACATGCCGAACGAAGCCGCTTGACCGAGGGTCTGCGACGACTCATCGAGGCCGACCACCCGAAGCGCGGTGGTGACACGACCCTCCTCCAGGCCGGCGAGACGGACCGCATGGTCGAGGTTCTCTCCGATCGTGAGCTCGGGGATTACCGCCGGTCGATGCGAGATCATCCCGATATTGGGGCGGACCCGGAAGGCGTCGTTGCTGCCGAGCTCTGCTCCGAGAACTCGACCCACGCCGGTGGCAGGCGTGATCAGGGTTGCGAGGAGGCGGAGAAGAGTCGTCTTCCCAGCGCCGTTCGGTCCGCTCACCCCGAGGACCTGTCCGGCGTTGACGTCGATATCCACGTCGCGGAGCACCTTGGTCCCTCCGAGAGAGACACCGACACCTTCGAGTGTGACCAGCCGCTCCACAGGGAAAGTCTCATTTCCCGGGAGTCGAGACTCAAGTCGGTGCGACGAGCTGCGGGGCGGGGCGCGCGGGCAGAGCAAAGTTGCCTGTCGCCTCGACGAGGCGCACCCGATCGTTCGACAGCCAACGCCAGACCAGTTCGGCCTCCTCGGCGGCCTCGACGCTCTCGGGCACCTCGAGGCGCGGCCCGACCATGTCGGGTGCTGGGCGGAGCTGCGGGCTCCGATCGAGCCGCCAGGTTGCAACCAGCCTGCCGTGGTCGATCAGTGCCCGGCTTCCGTCGTTGGCTTCGGCCTCTGCCAGCCCGAGGTCGGCCAGCGACTGCCAGCGGTGGCGGCGCTCGATGGCCCGGGCGAGAGCGTTGTGACGATCCCGGGCCCAAGCCGCCTCCTCGAAACGCTGACCGGCGGCCAACTCCCGCATCCGGTCTGCCAACGGATCGAGGAGCAGAGCCGGATCGTGGTCGAGACCGGCGACCAGGTTCTCGATCACCGGGCGATAGCGGTGAGGGTCGAGTGTCCCGTCACAAGGGCACATGGCGACGCCGAGCTGGGCAGGCGCACAGACCGCGGCCCGACTCCCAGGGCGCGAGGTGCAGCGTCGGATCGCGGTGGCATCCCACAATGCGGCAACCACCAGGTCCGCCGTCTTCTTGGATCGAAATGGCCCCAGATAGGCGGTTGCGTCCTCTCTGAGGGTGCGGACCACTGAGAGCCGGGGAAACGGCTCACGGGTCACCTTCACCCAGTGTGAGGCCTTTGGCGGTTTCGACCTGCGGTTGTACCTCGGCCGGTGGGTGTGGATCAGGCGGAGCTCGGTCACCTCGGCCTCGAGGCCGGTCTCGCAGACGATGTGGTCGATGGTGACCAGCTCTCGCAAAAGGCTGGCGATGCTTCGCCGCTCGTCCCCGTAGAAATATTGGCGGACCCGGGCTCTCAGGTTGGCCGCCTTGCCGACATAGAGCAGGCTGCCGTTGCGATCGCGGAACAGATACACCCCGGGGCGGCGGGGGAGACCCTCGGTGAGGGCGATCTTGGGGTAGTGGGTCGAGCCGCGGGCCCGAGGAAGCTGGAGCAGGTCATCGAGGTTGGTCACTCCCATGTTCCCGGTGCGCTCGAGCAAGGCGTGGAACACGTGCGCCGTCGCCATGGCATCGTCGAGGGCGCGGTGGTTGGGGACCACCTGGCTCCGGAAATAGGCGGCGAGGGTTCGCAGCCGGAGGTTGCGAACTTCCTCCCTGATCAAGCGGCGGGCCAACGCCGCGGTGTCGACGTAGTCGTTGCGAAGCTGGGGGTAGCCCAGTTGCCGGGCCGCGGCGTTGAGAAAGGAGAGGTCGAAGCGGACGTTGTGCCCCACCACCACCGAGTCGCCGAGGAACTCGAGGAAGGACGGGAAGACGGCATCGATCGCCGGGGCCTGCACCACCATTGCCTCGGTGATCCCGGTCAGGAAGGTGATCGCGGGGGGTATCGGGAGCCCGGGATCGACCAGCGTCTGGAAGGAACCGATCAACTCGCCGCTCTGATGCTTGACCGCCCCGATCTCGGTGATGGCGCAGTCTGCGGGCGAGCCGCCGGTCGTCTCCAGGTCGAGAACGCAAAAGGTGACTTCGAAGAGGGGGGTTGACAGGTCATCGAAGCTGGGTTGGAGGAGGGCGGGCACGGCCCTCGGAGGCTAAATCGAACATATGTTCGATGTCAACGGTTGGCGGCGGGTGCGCCTTCCCGTTGCCGGAGGGCCTCATAGGCGAGCAAGGCCATGCTCACCGAGGCGTTGAGAGAGTCGGCCGCCCCGTGCATCGGTATCCGAACCAGGATGTCGGAAGCGTCCCGTGCCAGGGCACTGAGACCTTCGCTCTCGGAGCCGACCACCAGCGCACAGGGCCCTGTGAGATCCAGCGACCAATAGGCGTCGCCGCCTTCGGGACTGGCGGCAATCAAGGCGATCCCGCGTCCGGATAGCCAATCGACCGTCGCCGCCAGGCCGGCAACTGCGATGGGCACCGTGAACAGGGCGCCTGTGGAGGCCCGGACCACATTGGGGTTGAACACGTCGATCGGGCCCCCGAGGGCAATGACCGCGTCCGCCAAGACCGCGTCGGCGGTACGGAGGATCGCCCCCAGGTTCCCCGGCTTCTCCAGGCCCTCGGCAATAAGCAGAAGCGGGTTGGGCCCGGGTTGGATCCGCGCCAGCCCATGGTCGAATTGGTTGAACACGGCGATGACATCGTCGTGGCTCTCCCGATAGGAGGCCCGGGACAGCGCCGCATCGGAGCATGAGTGGGCCTCGACACCGGGGATTGTTGACGGATCGAAACGCCCCGGCACGTAGTAGACCTCGATCGGACTGTGCCCGGCAGCGAGGGCGCGTTCCAGGTGGCGGGCACCTTCCACCAGGAATGTGCCTTCCCGGTCCCGGCTCTCGCGCTTCTTGAGCCCGACGAGACGCTTGATCCTCGGATTTGCGCTCGATGTCAGCTCGACGTCGGCCATTATCCGCCCCAGGATTCGAGATGGACGACGGAGTTCCGGGGGCGGGGCCCGCGGGCGAGAGAACCGGACGGTCGGTCGGGGGCCGCCTTGCCGATGGTGACCACGCCGATCGGGGACTGGTCCGGGGGGAGCCCGAGCACGGTGGCGAGGCCGGGAAACGAGTGGACACCGAGAAAGCCGGCGGACATTCCTTCGTCGACCGCGGCAAGAAGCATGCCCATCATCGCGGCGCCGGCGTCCACCCACCAGTAAGGGACCGGCCAGTCGATCTCCTCGCCGTCGCTGCCCAGCTTGTCGGGTTCCCGATAGCGCTGGTGATAGGCCTCTTCGCTGACCGAGAGGACGATGTGGACCGGAGCCCGCGAGATCCAGGGATCGAATCCGGCGGCGACATATTCGCCCTCGTCTCCGAGGTCGGCAATCTGGCGCCGGCGATCGACATCGGTGACGACCACGATGCCGAGACCTTGTGAGTATCCCGCGGACGGGGCGCGCAGGGCGGCGTCCACGATGCGGTGCACGGTCGCCATCTCCACGGGGTCGGGGAGGTAGTTGCGGACCATGCGGCGTCGGGCGATCACGTCTTTGAATTCCATGCTCCAATCTTGTCACCGACGCCGACCATGATGTCCGGAGAAACCAAGGGACAAGGCGCGACGTTGTGCTTATCGTGTACGAGCGTTGGCTGGTGTCCACCACGGAGGGAGCGGGATGACGGCGGGTCGCAACGGGGCCGGTGGGATGTCAGTTGTCTGGACCCGGGGCAAGGGATGCTCCGAACTGGCCGGTTTGCTCGGCGGCGACACGAGTCGGATCACCAGCGACCTGGTCGAGGAGTGCATCAGCCACCGTGCCGACCTCTTGGTGACCCGGCGCCTCCCGGGCTCCTTCGACCTGGTGAGCGTGGCGGTACCCGTTGGATTCAACCCGGAGAACGTGACCGGGGTGGTGGCGACCGTCGCCGGCGGGCCACATTCGGTCCTCGCCGCCAGGACGGCCGCCATCCTCGGCCTGCGCCTCGGCGTCGACGCCGAGATGGTGTCGGCCATCAGTCCCGGTGACGACACCGCTGTTGCCCACGCCACCCTGGATCGCATCGCGGTCACCGTGCCCGGTCTGAAAGGGCGGGTCATCGATGTCGACGGCATCAGCTCCCTGGCCCAGGATCTCGACGAAGGCTCGCTGCTCGTGCTCGGTGCCCCGGGTGGCTCATGGCTGCAGCGGTCGATGTTGGGCCCGGGTGCCCGCCTCAGGAGCAGGGCCCAAGCCGGGGCGGTAATGGTCCGTAGCGCACCGGATCGGGTATTCCGCTGGATGGGCGAGCCGGTGTTCGTCGGCCCGCTGCGTCAAGCCGACGACACACTGCGCATGCACAAGGAAAAGGTCCTGGCCGTGGCCGATGACGGGGTGCTCGTTGGCCTCGTGCGCCGGGAAAGACTGATCGAGGCCGGGGACTCGGCGGTTGCTGCCTTGATGGAGGAAGCCCTCTCGGCCAAGGTCGACGAGACCCTCGACGAGGCGAGCGCGCTGACTACGACTTTCGGCGACGATCCGATCCCGGTGACTGACCGCGATGAGCACCTCGTAGGAGGATTGTCGTTGCCAGCGGCCTGAATCCGGCCAGAATCACCCGCCGTGAAGTTGAGGACACTCCTTTGGGGCGCCTTTTGGGGCCTCGTGGCCCTGGCCCTGGTGTTCCATGTCGCCGGCGGCTGGTACTTCTCCGGGGAGCTCATCCAAGATGGATTCACAATCGACGCCGACGACCTGATGTTGACCCAGGGTGAGTACCAGCTCGAGGAGGTCTCCTATCCATCACCCCTCGGCACGATGGATGCCTGGTATCTGCCGGCCGGTGGCACGACCTGGGTGATCCACGTCCACGGGAAGGGAACCACACCCGCGGAGGCCGAGCCGATGTTCGCCCCAATTCAGGAGGCGGGTTATCCGCAGCTCGCGATCACTTATCGAAACGATGATCTCCAGCCGCAGGATCCGTCCGGGTACTACCAGTACGGGGCCACGGAGTGGGAGGACGTCGCCGGGGCGGTGGCATACGCCCTGGAAAACGGAGCCGACAACGTGGTGCTCAACGGGTACTCGACCGGCGGGGCACACGTGATGTCCTTCATGTACCGCCAATCGTTGGATTCGGTGGCGGGCGTGCTCCTCGATTCCCCGAACCTCGACTTCGGCGAGACCGTGGAGCACAACGCAGCTCAGCGGGAGCTGCCGATTCTCCCGTTCACCGTCCCACCCACGCTCACTGCCGTGGCCAAGTTCTTCACCTCCCTTCGCATCGGGGTGAATTGGCAGTCCCTGGATTACGTGGAGAAGGCTGCGAGCTCGCTTCGCCAGCCCGTCCTCATCCACCACGGGACCGACGACAAGACCGTGCCTGTCAGTGAGAGCATCGAGCTCACCGAGGTCCAGCCCGATCTGGTCCGCCTCATTCAGGTCGAAGGAGCTGACCACGTCGGCTCCTATGACGCCGACCCCGCGAAGTATGTCGACGAGGTGCTCGCCTTCCTCGACGAAGTGGGCTGATCCCGGGGTTCCCCATCTAGGGTCACCCCTCCGTGGAGCCCTCGGCCAACTCCCCAGCGATGATCCGCCTCGAGGCCGTGACCAAGCTGTTCCCCGGCGCTTCCCGACCCGCAGTCGACGGCCTCACCATGGAGGTCGGGAAGGGCGAGTTCGTGACTCTGGTCGGGCCGTCCGGATGCGGAAAGACCACGACACTGAAGATGATCAACCGGATCATCGAGCCCACATCGGGGAAGATCCTGATCGGCGGCGAGGACGCCTTGGCCACCCCGCCCCACCTCTTGCGCCGCTCGATCGGCTACGTGATCCAGCAGATCGGCCTCTTCCCCCATCGGACCATTGCCGAGAACATCGCCACGGTGCCTTCGCTTTTGGGATGGGACCTGGGGCGGATCAAAGCGCGCGTCGATGAGCTGGTGGAGGTCGTCGGCCTCGATCCCGAGATGCTCGGTCGGTATCCGGCGGCCCTCTCCGGAGGCCAGCAGCAACGTGTCGGTGTCGCTCGGGCTCTGGCGGCGGACCCGCCAGTCCTTCTCATGGACGAGCCCTTCGGCGCCGTGGATCCGATCGTGCGCAAGCGGCTGCAGCATGAGTTCCACCAACTCCAGGAGCGCTTGGGCAAGACGGTGGTCTTCGTCACCCACGACGTAGACGAGGCGATCTTGCTCGGCGACCGGATGGCGATACTCAACGTGGGTGGGGTCATCGAGCAGTACGACCGGCCTGAGGAGATCCTCGCCAATCCGGCCAACCCCTTCGTCGAGCATTTCCTTGGCGGAGAGCGGGGCCTGAAGCGGCTCGCCCTGCTCCCGGTGAATGAGGCAACCATGCGCTGGGGGCCCGTGGTCGACATCGCAGCGACACCGGACGAGGCGAGGCGGGTGATGGAGGTTGAGTCGGTGGAGTGGGTGGGGCTCGTCGAAGGCGGGCGCCTCCTTGGTTGGGTCGACGGCTCTGACATCGGGTCCCGGCCCCTGCGCGATCTCGATCCCAGGCCCTTCCTGGTCACGTTGGGGAGCGGCGCATCGCTCCGATCCGCCCTGGACGCGGTGGTCACCAGTCACGCTCGGGTGGCGATGGTCGTCGACGATGGTCTCTACAAGGGCATGCTCGACCTGGAGGGAATCGCCGAGGAGATCACGGAGTGAGCCCGCTGCTGGCGCAGACGTCTTCGCCGCTCATCGACTGGGAGTGGATCTCGAGAAACATCGGTGAGATCGCAGACCGAACCTGGCAGCACCTTTCGCTGACCGCAGTTTCCGTTGCTCTCGGACTGGTCATCTCCCTGGCCCTGACCGCGCTCGTGCTCCGCCGGCGCTGGACATATACCCCGATCACCTGGGTGACGGGCCTGCTCTACACGATCCCGTCACTGGCCCTGTTCGCCCTTCTGGTGCCGGTCGTGGGGCTGAACGCGACCAATGCGGTCATCGCACTCACCTCGTACACCCTGCTCATCATCATCCGCAACCTGGTCGCCGGGATCGACTCGGTCCCGGATGCGGTCCTGGAAGCCGCCGACGGGATGGGTTATACCCGCCGCTCTCGGTTCTGGCGGATGGAGGTCCCGCTCGCCCTTCCGGTGATCATTGCCGGGCTCCGCATTGCCACGGTGACCACGGTGGGCCTGGTGACTGTGACCGCGGTGCTCGGTCTCGGCGGGTACGGATACTTCATCCTGCGCGGGCTCAACACCTTCTTTTGGACTCAGATCCTGGTCGGGGTGGTGCTTTCCGTGGTGCTCGCGACGCTGCTCGATCTGGGGTTCGTGTGGCTGCAACGGTTGCTCAGCCCATGGGCGAGGAGGGTCGGATGACCGTCTGGGAGTCGGTCCGGGAATTCCTGGCCGATCCCTCGACCTGGTCAGGGCCAACGTCGATCTGGGCGCGGCTCGGAGAGCACCTATGGGTATCGGTTGCCGCGGTCGTCGTGGCCGCCATCCTGGTGCTCCCGCTCGCCATCTGGCTTGGCCACATCCGCAGAGGCTCGGACATCGCCACGGCGGTGGTCAACATCGGGCGCGCCATCCCCTCCTTTGGCGTGCTCGCCATTGCCTTCTTGGTATTCGTCCAAATCGGGGCCGGAATCGGGGAGCCGTGGGCGGTCCTCGTCGCGTTGATCGCGCTGGCCGCACCACCGATGTTCACCAACACGGTGGCAGGGATCCAAACGGTGGAACCCTCGACGTTGGAGTCGGCACGGGGGATGGGTCTCACCGAGCGCGAGGTCCTCACCGACGTGGAGCTCCCCTTGTCCATGCCTCTGATCATGGAAGGGGTCCGCATCGCCTTCGTCCAGGTGATCGCTACTGCCACCCTCGGTGCCCTGGTGGCATGGGGCGGTCTCGGCCGATTCATCGTCGACGGGTTCGCTCAGCAGGACGTCGGCGAGCTGATCGTGGGGGCGGTGCTGGTTGGCCTGCTGGCGATAGTGGCCGAGCTCGGCTTGTCGGCGACCCAGCGGGCAACTACCCCGCGCGGATTGCGGGTGAGCAGATAGCGGGAATCGTGACCCACCTTCTACGGTTGGCTACGCCGGAGCCCCGGGGAACGGGGCTCTTCAATATCAAGAGAAGGAGATACCCATGCGGAGCTTCCGCTTCCGCGCCGTTGGGGCGATCCTGGGCCTGGCGATCTTGGCCACGGCCTGCGGATCGGGTGACGGCGCAACCGAAGGCGATCCGATCAAGGTGGCATCGTTCGGTTTCAACGAATCGGTGATCATCGCCGAGATCTATGCCCAAGGCCTGGAGGCCAACGGCTATACGGTCGATCGGCACATGAACCTGGGGAACCGAGAAGTCGTGAAGCCGGCGCTGGAATCCGGTGAGATCGACGTGGTCCCCGAGTACATCGGCACCCTCGCTGGATTCCTCGAGGTCGAGGCGTCCGCCGATTCCGACGCGACCTGGGAGGCGGCCAGGGCCGCGTTCGAGGAGTTGGGGGTGACCTTGCTCGCCTTCGGCCCGGCACAAGACAAAAACGCCTTCGTGGTCACCGCAGAGACCGCAACCGAGCACGGCCTGACCACGGTCTCGGACTTGCAGCCGGTCGCCGGCGACCTGATCTTCGGCGGCCCCCCCGAGTGCCCGGAGCGGCCACTCTGCCTGCCGGGTCTCGAGGAGGTGTACGGCATCACGTTCTCTGAGTTCAGCCCGCTCGATGACGCAGGGCCGATCACCATCGCAGCCCTCGAAGGTGGGGAGATCGACGTCGCGCTCCTGTTCAGCACCCAGGGGATCATTGCTGCCAATGGCTGGGTCGCCCTCGAGGACGACCAGGGCCTCAACCCGGCGGAGAACATTGCGCCCGCGATCCGGGTGGACGTGGTCGATGCCTACGGCGACGAGCTGGTCGCCCTCCTCGAGTCCTACACCGCAGCCATCACCACCGAGGACCTGACCGAGCTCAACAAGCGCGCCGACCTCGATCAGGAAGATCCGGCGCTGCTCGCCACTGAGTGGTTGACCAGCAACGGGTTTGTCGAGGAATAGCAGTCGGCAAATCGGGGCCGGTGGCGACGTCACCGGCCCCTCTTTCTGTCCCAGGCGGTTTGTACCTTCTCTGACAGGAGGTACGAATGCTCATCGACTGCCGGCAATGTGCGATGCGGGACACCCAGGCCTGTGATGACTGTGTCGTGACCTTTCTCTTGGCGGTGTGTCCCCTCGAATTGGACGATTCCGAGGTCGCGGCGCTCGACAACCTGGCCGGCGAAGGCCTGGTACCCAGGTTGCGGCTGGTCCCCGTGGAACGGAGAACGGGGTGAGCGACGATCATCGGTAGCCTCACCGGGAATGGTCAAGGTGTATGCCGTTGCTCTCGCTCTCGGCCTCGTGGGCCTGTTGGTTGTGATCCTGGGCGGTGCACTCGCCGAGAACACCGGCCACGAGGAGCGGGACCCGAGTCGGAAATGGGGCGCCACCGGGAGAACCGTGATCGGGGCACTCGTCGGCTTCGGCATGGGCGGACTATCGGTCGAGTTCTCCACCATCGAGGCCGGCTGGCAACTCGCGCTCCTGCTGGCCGTGGTCGGGGCGATCGGAGGCGGCCTTTGGGGGCGGTTCGGGGCCCGGGTGCCCGAAACTTGATCGTTGCGATCTCCGACGTTCACTTCGCCCTGGAGGCTCTGCGCCGAGTGGTAGCCACGGGCCACACCATTCTCATCCTCGGCGACCTGGTGAACCTCACCGACTACCGGACGGGAGAGGGCGCGGTAGCCGACGTGCTTGGCATCGAGTTCGCCCGGGAGACCTCCGCGGCGAGGGCCGCCGGTGACTACCAGCGGATGCGCGACATGTGGTCGGAGAAGGTCGGCCCCGGGTTCGACGAGGTCAGGGCCCGCATCGGGGAGGCGATCGACACCCAGTACCGGGAGGTTGCCGCCGCCCTCGACGGAGGGCGCGGCTATGTGATTCACGGCAATGTCGACCGACCCCTGAGCTTGCGTGCCTGTCTCCCGCAGGGGTTTGAATACGCCCATGGCTCCGTGGTCGATTTGGAGGGGGCCAGGTTCGGGTTCGTCGGCGGTGGGGCTCCGACACCGCTGCAAGCGGAGGGTGAGATCTCGGAGCAGGAGATGGCATCCCTGCTCGGTGATCTGGGAGGGGTCGACGTCCTGTGCACCCACGTCCCTCCAGCAGTGCCTTCGTTGCGTACCGATGTGATCACGGGGAGGGCGGAGCGCGGCTCGGAGGCGTTGTTGGAATACCTGAAGAAGGAGCGTCCCCGGCTCCACCTCTACGGTGACGTTCATCAGCCGCAGGCCACATCCTGGCGAATCGGGCCCACCAGGTGCCGAAACGTCGGATACTTCAGGGCCACCGGGCGGGTGCTACCCGTCGATGTGGCTTGGCTCGCAACCCCGGCAGACCAGTAGTGGCCCGCCGCTGAAATACCGGCGGCGTCTCCCCGGCCCTCGACGCCCCTGGCTGCGTCGAAGTGCTCGCCGCAGCTTCCGGCTGCGACTGCGCGCTTCTCCTTGCCAGATGACGCCGATCGCTCGGAGACACCCTCGCCCTATTCCAGCGGCAGACCACTAGGCTCGAAATCCCGAGAGAAACTCAAAGGAGAGATGGCCGAGGCAACGTTTCAAAGCCTGGAGATCGACGCCCCGGCCGAGCTGCTCTATGACACCGCTGCCGACATTGCCTCGTATCCGGAGTGGGCAACCGGGGTCAAAGAGGTCGAGGTCCTCGAGCTCGGGCCCCATGCTGAGGTGGTCAGGGCGCGCTTCGTCATCGAGGTGATGGTCAAGGAGATCGAATACGTCCTCCAATACGAGCACGATCGGCCGGAGCGCCTGAGCTGGGTGGCCGAGGAGAGCGATGATCTGAAGATGCTCGAGGGCTCCTACACCTTCACCCCCAATGACGGGGCCACCGAGGTTCTCTACGGGCTGAAGGTCGAGTTGAACTTCACGATGCCCGGCTTCCTGATGAGGCAGGCCGAGAAGCAGATCGTCACCACCGCTTTGCGCGGACTGCGCAAACGCGTGGCCGAACAGAGCTGACGATGCGCATCATCCTGGTCACCGGCAAGGGAGGCGTGGGCAAGACCACCGTTGCGGCGTGCACCGCGCTGGCTGCCGCCGACGCCGGCTACAGGACGCTGGTGACCTCCACCGATCCCGCCCACTCGCTGTCCGATGCTCTGATGGTCCCACTGGGCAGTGACCCGGGCCGGGTCGTGCCCCACCTCGATGGCCAGCAAATCGACACCCAGCGTCAGCTTGACAGGTATTGGGGCTCGATACGGCGCCAGTTGATGGATGTTCTCGACTGGGGAGGCGTGGCGGGAATCGAGGCCGAAGAGTTCCTCGTGTTCCCCGGCATGGATGAGCTCTTCGCACTGCTCGAGGTGAACCGGCATGCCCGCTCGGGTGACTATGAAGTGATCGTCGTCGACTGCGCCCCGACGGCCGAGACGCTGCGCCTGCTCTCGCTCCCCGAGGTGCTCAGCTGGTATTTCGAAAAGGTCCTTCCCACGGAGCGCCGCCTGATGCGCGCCGCCCGCCCCATCCTCACTCGGCTCACCGACCTCCCGATCCCCCAGGACGAGGTGTTCACGGCGGCCCAGTCGGTGTTCGAGTCGATCGACGGGGTGAAGACTCTGATGTCCTCGCCGGAGGTGACCTCCGCTCGCTTGGTGGTCAATCCAGAGAAGATGGTGATCGACGAGGCGCGCCGGACCTACAGCTACCTCAGCCTCTTCGGCTACGGGGTGGACAGCGTCGTGGTCAACCGGGTTCTGCCCGACATCGTCGCCGACCCCTACTTCGAGCGCTGGCGTGCCATCCAGAAGGGCCACCTCGATGCGATAGACGATGCATTTCCCGAGATACCACGGATGCTGTTGCGTCTCTTCGACGACGAGATGGTTGGCATCGACAGCCTTCGGTTCATGGCGTCGGAGCTCTATGGGGACAAGGACCCGATCGCCGATTTCGTGGCTACCCGGCCTTTCCGGATTATCGACGGGGCCGGCGGGGTATCGATGGAGGTGGATATCCCATTCGTGGAGAAGTCCGAGTTGGACGTGTACCGCCATGGGCACGAGATCTACATCCAGGTCGGTCCGTACCGCAGGTCGTTCATCCTCCCCGACGCCCTCCACCGCCGTGAGGTGACCAGGGCCCGGCTCGACGAGGGCACGCTGACGGTTTCCTTCTCCGACCCAGACGCAAGGTCATGACGGATCAATCGGATGTGGTCCAGGCGCTGTCCCGGGCCGGGAAGCGCGCCCTGTATCACCTGGTGCAGGCGGCAGTGGAAGGGCTAAAGGCGGTGGAGGCGGTGATCGAAGAAGTTGGAAGCATCGGTGATAGCCCCGACGAGGACGGTCCCGCCTCAAGGACAAAGATCAAAGTGGAATGACAGAGCACACCAGCATCCAACCTGACGAAGTATTGCCCCCCGAGCAGGGTCTGAGCGACGTGCGGCGATTGGCCAAAGACGCCGTTCTCATGCTGCCCAACCTGGTGAAGCTGATCGGGCGCCTGATGAAGGACCCAAGAGTGCCGAGACGGTCGAAGATCGCGTTGGGGCTGGCCTCTGCCTACGTGCTGAGCCCGATCGATCTCATCCCGGAGGCGATCCCGGTCCTGGGTTGGCTCGACGACCTCTTGCTGCTCACGTACGCCCTCGATCGACTCATCGAGCGCGCCGGGCCCGAGATCGTCGAGGAGCACTGGGAGGGTCAGGGTGACGTGCTCGGCCTGATCCGAGAGGTGCTCGGGCTCACCAGCAACCTGGTGCCCAGGAAGATCCGGATGGCGATCGATCGGCTCTCCGGTTAGCTGCAACGGCTTACCCTTCAGTTCTAATGCCCTTCAGCGACGGCATAGCCGACTTCCGTTCGGATACGGTCACCCGGCCCACTCCTGGGATGTTGGCCGCCATGACGACGGCTCCGCTTGGCGACGACGTCTACGGAGACGACCCGACCGTGAATGCCCTGGAGGCTGAGTCCGCCGAGGTGACCGGGAAGGAAGCAGCAGTATTCGTCCCCACCGGGACCATGGGCAACCAACTGTCGATCATGGCTCAGACCCGGCCCGGCCAGGAGGTCCTTGCCCACGAGGGGAGTCATGTCCGCAGCATCGAAGCTGGCGCCCCGCAGGCCCTCTCCGGTGTCGGGTTCCGCACGGTGCCCGGTGACGGGGGTCGGATCGAGCCCGACGACGTCGAGACCGCCATGGAGATGAGCGGGTTCTTCCCTCCCATCCGACTGATGGTCTGGGAGAACACCCACAATCTCTCCGGAGGTCGTGTCATCCCGATCGATCTGATGGAGAAGACGTCGGCGGTGGCGCGATCCCACGGGCTGTCGATACACATCGATGGCGCCCGCATCTTCAATGCGGTGACTGCTTCCGGCGTCCCTGCCGACCGGTATTCGGCGATGGCCGACACCGTCCAGTTCTGCTTTTCCAAGGGCCTGGGGGCACCGGTGGGGTCGATCGTCTGTGGGCCCGCCGACCTGATGCGCGAGATTCGCTACCTGCGGAAACGGCTGGGGGGTGGGATGCGTCAGGCCGGGGTGCTGGCGGCTGCAGCGCGGGTTGCTCTCGCCGAACGGGATCGCTTGTCGGAGGACCACGCACTGGCCACCGCACTGGGCACGGCATTGGCCGAGCGGTTCCCCGGGGCGTTGGACATGGAGCAAATCGAGACCAACATGGTCAGGGTCGACCTCGCCGCCACGGGCATGGAATGGGCGGATGTGGCCGAGCGGATCGCCCGGTCTGGCATCAAGGCGAATCCGCCGATCGCCGGCCACTGGCGTCTGGTGACCCATCGGGACGTCGATTCCGGGGACGTCGCCCGTCTCCTCGAGGCGCTCGCGTAACCAGTCGATAGAGCGAGGAGTCGGATACGAGGTGAGTGTCGGAGTCCTGTTCCCCGGTCAGGGAAGCCAGCACGTGGGGATGGGGGCCGACCTCTTCGAAGCCCGCCCCGACCTGCTCGGCTCTCGCGCCGACGCCTTGCTCGGCTTCTCTCTCGAGGCGTTGTGCCTCGAGGGGTCAGAGGAAGAGCTCACCCGCACCGAGCACGCCCAGCCCGCCCTCTTCGCCCTCTCGTTCGCGTTGTGGGACGAGCTGGCCAGGCAGACCGGGCTGGTCCCGGCGGGCGCCGCCGGCCACTCGCTCGGCGAGTACAGCGCACTGACCGCGGCTGGATTCCTCGACTACGACACCGCACTCTCGGTTGTGGCGAAGCGGGGTCGGGCAATGGCCTCGGCGGCAAGGCTCGTCGCGTCGGGTATGGCTGCGTTGCTGGGGGCAGACGAAGACCTGGCAGCGTCGGTATGCGCGCGGAGCCAGCTTGAAGGACGAGGGCTCGAGGTGGCCAATGTCAATGCACCCGGCCAGGTAGTGGTAGCCGGATCGGCGTCCGACATCGATTGGCTGGTGGCCAACGCGGTGGACCTGGGCGTGAGAAGGGTGATCCCACTCAAGGTCTCGGGCGCCTTTCACTCCAGCCTCATGGAGCCTGCAGCTGAGGAGTTGGCAAGCGTCCTGGAGCGGGTGACAGTGTCCGAGCCGAGCTTCCCGGTATGGGCGAACACCACGGCCCAGCCCCATCAACCCGAGGAGCTCAAGACGCTCCTGGCCCGCCAGGTGGTGGCTCCCGTGCTCTTCTCCAGGACTTTGGAGAACATGGCGGCGTCCGGTATCGATACCTTCATCCACGTCGGGCCCGGCGACGTGACCGCCGGACTGGCCCGCAAGACGCTGCCCGGGTCTCAGGTGCTCGCAATCTCCGCCATGGCGGACATCGGGACCGTCGCGGAAGCCATCGGTACCATGGGCGGGCCATGAGGAGACCAGCGTGAAGAATGCCGAGATAACCGGCTGGGGCAAATGCATGCCCCCGAACGTGCTCTCCAATCATGACTTGGAGCAGTTGGTCGACACCTCTGACGAGTGGATCACGACGCGGACCGGCATCAAGGAGCGGCGGATCAGCCACGTCGAGGCCTCCGAGTTGGGGGCGGTCGCCGGCCTGCGGGCAGTGGCCGCCGCGGGAAAGACCGTCGAAGACGTGGACCTCATCCTGGTCGCGACCTGCACCGGGGACTCGATCATCCCTTCGACGGCGTCGGTGGTGCAAAAGCACATGGAGGCGTGGAACGCCGCTGCACTCGACATCAACGCCGCCTGCTCGGGATTCGTGTACGGGCTGGTGGTGGGGACCAACATGATCCGGGGGGGCACCCATAAGAACGTGCTGCTGATCGGCACCGAGAAGCTCCACTACGTCATGGACTTCACCGACCGGACGACCTGCGTGTTGTTCGGCGACGGGGCGGGGGCGGTTCTCCTGGAGCCGACCGACGAGGACATCGGCCTCCTTGCCTCCGAGCTGGGGATGGACGGGTCGGTGGGCCACATCCTCCAGACCCCACGCGACGGCACTCAAGGTGACCGTCAGCACTCCGACCCCGCCATGTGCGCGATCACCATGGAGGGACAGGAAGTCTTCCGCCGCGCGGTGACCACAATGGGCGATTCCGCGGCACGCGCCATCGAACAGGCCGGGCTCGAGCTCGATGACATCGATTTGCTGATACCGCATCAGGCCAACGTGCGGATCATCGATGCCACCGCCCGTCGTCTCGGAGTCGATGAGGGCAAGGTCTACGTCAACATCCACTCCTACGGCAACACCTCGGCAGCGACCATCCCGGTCGCCCTCACCGAGGCGTTGGAGGAGGGCCGGATCGCCCCCGGATCGACCATCGCCTTCACCGCCTTCGGCGGTGGGTTGACCTGGGGCTCGGCCATCTATCGCTGGGGATCGCGGGTCGAGCCGCTGGGCAAGAGTGACGTCGAGCTGCCCCCGCCCGACCGGACCACACTGGAGCTGCTCCAGCCGAACTTCGATTTCTTCGGATTGCCCGAGAAGATCTCGTGATCGAGCCAGCCGACGGCCGGGTCGCACTCGTCACCGGCGGATCCCGCGGAATCGGTCGTGCCATCTCCCTGCGCCTGGCCGCCTCGGGTCATCCGGTGGTAGTCAACTACGCGAGGAATGCATCGGCGGCCGATGACGTGGTCGCCGTGATCGAGGAGCAAGGGGGCCGCGCCCTCGCCTATGGAGCCGATGTGGCGAACGAAGACCAGGTCGAGGAGATGTTCGCCAAAGTGAGCGCAGCCGTCGGCCCGGTGACGATCCTCGTCAACAACGCCGGAATCGCCCGGGACAACCTCCTCCTCCGGATGAGCGCCGCCGACTTCGACGCCGTCATCGACACCAATCTCCGTTCCGCCTTCCTCTGCACCAAGCAGGCACTGCGGCCGATGCTCAAAGCACGATGGGGCCGCATCGTGTCCATAGCTTCGGTGGCCGGGATAGTCGGCAACCCGGGGCAGGCCAACTATGCGGCTTCGAAGGCCGGGCTGATCGGGTTCTCCAAGTCGATCGCCAAGGAGATCGGGTCGCGCGGGATAACCGTGAACGTGGTGGCCCCCGGGTTCATCTCGACCGACATGACGGCCGGCCTCGACGATGAGCGAAGGGGGTTGACCGGGTCGATCTCTCTCGGTCGTTTCGGGGTCCCCGACGAGATCGCTGCAGTCGTCGAGTTCCTGGTGTCCGAAGGCGCGTCCTACCTCACGGGCCAGGTGGTGCCGGTCGACGGCGGCCTTGCCCTGTAACTTTCGGCAACCCATGACCAACGAAAGGGAGCATGAGAATGGATAGAAGCGAAGTGTCGGAGCGCCTCAGCGGAGTGCTCGTCTCCGAGCTGGGGCTCGACGCCTCGAAGATCTCCGAGGAGGCCCATTTCGAGGAGGACCTCGATGTGGACAGCCTCGGTGTGGTCGAGCTTCTGATGGCGCTCGAGGACGAGTTCGGGGTGAAGATCCCGGATGAGGAAGCCGAGTCGATCATGACCGTCGGGCAGGCCATCGACGTTGTCTACGGCAAGATGGGGGCCTGATTGATGTCACCCGAGCGGCGACGGGTCGTCGTCACCGGAACGGGAGCGGTCACACCGATCGGCGACGATGTCGACGCCACCTGGAAGGCCATGCTCTCCGGGGTCTCCGGTGTCGGCCAAATCACCCAGTTCGACGCCACCGGGTACCGGACCACTATCGCAGCAGAGGTAAGGGACTGGGATCCGGAGCAGCATTTCGACCGGCGTGAGGTGCGGCGCCTCGATCGCTATACCCAGTTCTTCTTGGTCGCGGTGCGCCAGGCTCTTGGTCAGGCGGGAATCTCGTTCACGGAGGATGACGAGGCCGCAGCCAGGGCAGGGGTGATGGTCGGCGCCGGGTTCGGAGGGATGGGCTCGTTCATCGAGGAGATCACCACCCTCCTCGAACGTGGGCCCGATCGGGTGAGCCCGACCGGTGTGCCCCGGATCATCCCCAACATGGCGGCCGGGCTCGCATCCATTGAGCACAACCTGCTGGGTCCCGTCTCTTGCGTGGTGACCGCCTGCTCAGCATCGGCCAACGCCATTGGCGACGGTGCGGAGTGGATCCGGCGTGGGATAGCCGATGTCGTGGTCGCCGGGGGCGCCGAAGCCTCGATCACAACCTTCGGGATCTCGACTTTCGCCCAGGCCCGCGCCCTGTCCTCGCGAAACGACGAGCCCTCCCGGGCCTCCCGGCCTTTCGACGCGGAACGCGACGGGTTCGTGATGGGGGAGGGCGGCGCGGCCCTGATCCTCGAAGACCTGGAGCACGCCCAGGCCAGAGGCGCCGAGATCCTCGCCGAGCTCACCGGTTACGGCATGTCTGCGGATGCTTATCACATAACGCTGCCCCGTCCCGGGGGGACGGGGGCGGCCCGCGCGATGACGAGCGCACTTGCCGATGCCGAGCTCGAGCCCGCCGACATCGGATACGTGAACGCCCACGGCACCTCGACCGAGGCCAACGACTCCACTGAGACCGCTGCGATCAAGATCGCCCTCGGCGAAGCTGCTTCGCAGATCCCGGTGTCTTCCACCAAGTCGATGACCGGGCATATCCTGGGTGGGGCTGGTGCCGTGGAAGCGGTCGCCTGCATCATGGCGCTTCGGGATCAAGTTCTCCCGCCGACGATCAACTACGAAGTGCCCGATCCCGAGTGTGACCTCGACTACGTCCCCAACGAGGCCCGACAGGCGACGCTGAGCCACGCCATCTCCAACTCGTTCGGGTTTGGGGGGCACAACGTGTCATTGATCCTCAGCAGGATCTGAATCGGCGGTTGCCCTTCTCGTTCCGCTGCGACGAGTGTCAGAGTCGCGGGGCGATGAACTGATTCCAAAGTGGGCGAATTCCGAGGAAGTAACCCACCATTGTCCCAATCAGCACGATCGCAGCCCCTCCGATTGGGATCACCTCACCGTCGACCCACTGGATGATTCCCACCACGACCAGGAATGCACCGAAAACGAACACCGAAATGCAGAAAATCGTGCTC
>JBIOVB010000028.1:0-14508 GCA_044867525.1 Acidimicrobiia bacterium
ACTCCGCGGTTGCGGGAGAGTCGCCCCCCTCCAGCATCGCCTTCAACTCGCGGAACGCCTGCCATTCCCTTGCTGCGATGTCGGCACCGGCCGGTGTCGACTCGAGGAGATCGAAGAGCCCGGGCTCGTGGCACACCAGCCTCGCCACCAGCTCGGGGTGGGCCGCTGCGAAGCGGAGGGCGATGTTCGAGCCGTAGGAGTTGGCGACGAGATGGGTGGGTGCGATCCCGAGATGATCGACCAGGGCGGCGAGATCGGCGACGTCGTCGTGCACCGTCACGCCATTGGAGTCGCCGGTGCTCTCGCCATGCCCCCGGAGGTCGTAGCTGACCACCTGAAATGACGGCTCGAGGTTGGGGATCAGCGGGCCCCAGGTCCGGCGGTCGGTCCACGAACCATGAATGAGGACCACCGGCTGTCCGGTTCCGTCGATCTGATAGGCGAGGGGCGTGCCGTTGAGGTTGGTGACGGGCATCGGCCCAGTCTGCCCCTTCACGGACCGCGCGACAGTCGCTGCATCTCCCACATCACCTCGATGAACCGGGCAGGTGTGGGCGGCTCGGGCTCTGGGATCTCGAAGAAGGGAGACCGATATGGCCGAGACGGGCGGGGCGTTCCGAGGCGGGTGCCATCCGGTCGATAGATCCGGAGTGCGCCGGGCTTGCCCTCGATCCGCCAACCCGCCTGGTGGACCAGGACATGGTGGTGCCGACAGAGCAGGACCAGATTCTCGATTTTGGTCTCTCCGCCTTGGCTCCAGTGTTGGAGATGATGGGCGTCGCACCAGGTCGACGGGCGATCACATCCCGGGAAGACGCAGTGCCTGTCCCGGGCGGAGATCGCGGCCCGCAGGGCAGGGGTTACGAGGCGCTGGGTCCGGCCGACATCGAGAGGTCGACTCTCAGGACCGAACACCACCCTGGTCAGGTTGGCGTCGCATGCGATCCGCTCCACCTCCTCGGCAGTGAGAAAGGTGCCACGACCGGTCTCCGAGATTCCGGGCTCACCGCGGCCGAGTGTCTTCGCGGAGACGTGCACGATGATGTCGGGTCGGCGGGAGGATCCGTTGAGGATGTCGACCAGTAGGTCGGCGCGGCGCGCCGGTGTGGATCGAGTGTCCTCCTCGGCCGGCGGCCCGGGGTCGAGTTGGGCGATCAGCCTCTCACCGGCCTCGATGTCAACCCATCCGTTGAGGCGGACCATGTCGCCATCCCGGCGCAGGGTGAAGGACCTCAGGTCTCGGACCAGGTCCCGCTGCGAAGCTAGATCGTCCCTGGCCACAGTGTCCAGCCAATAGTCGATGAGTTTCCTCAGGTCCCGGATTAGGGGGGTCTCCAGGGCGAGGGCGAGGAGATCCTCCTCGGCCTCAACGAAGGCATCGGGGGCGACGAACATCCCGGCCAGGAGCACGTCGACCTGGGCGCCGCTGATCGACCCGGCTCGATAGGCGCTGGCGGTGAGCGGTGCCTGGGTGAGCCCATTGGCACGGGTGACGAGCCGTTGCGCCTCGCCGGGGTGAAGCGCCATCCGGTGCTTTAGGTATGCGGTCAACGACGGGTAGCCGTCCCGGGTGAACGCCTTTGAATCCCCGGCTCGAGCGAGTAGCTCCGCCAGTCTGGCTTCGTCACGGTCCCGTTTGGTGAACAGGGTTTCGAGCTCGTCGAGGAGGTCCTCGGGCGCGACGTCGGCATGGGGAGTCGTCTGGTCCGGTCTTTCGAGCACGTCGAACATATGTTCGCTAACCTACCGACCCCCTGTGACAAGTTCTAGATGGTTGTTTCGGATTTTTCTCTGGAGCCAACTGATCAGGGTTCCTCGAACTGTTCTTGTGGCTCGGGGAAGACGTACGGGTCGAACGAAACGGAGATTCGACTGGCGATCTTTGGCACGGAATACACAAGGTCGTACTTCGAGGACAGTGATTTGCTATCGCGCATCAGGTCGTAGATTTGATCGACGTTCAGTGGGATATCGGATGGAACACTCGTCATTTGTTCTCCTGTCAAGGCGTCGACGACCTGTCTCGGCTGCCCGTCGACGACTTCAACGTGGTACTGAGTGGGGTTTACCGAACCGCTAGGGACCTTCAAGAGAAGTCGATAGTCCGCCACTCCGTTTGCGGTCCAAATCTCACGCTGACGGTCGAAGAGGTCTCGGTCGGTCGGCTGTCCGCGGTACCCGTCGATTCCCCAGAACTCAGCGAGGTCGGCGCAGCGGATATGCCCTTCGGAGGCGAGCAAACCACCCGCTTCTGCCATTTGCCCACTGATCATCTCTTCAGGCTGCTCGTCTCCCGGACCTGGTTCCCAGTGGCCGATCTCCCACTGATGGGCCATGTCGTCGAGGATCATCCCTGCCTGCTCGTGTCCAAGCTCCCCGATTCGCTTCGCGAGGCGCGCGAAATAGGCGGGCTCTTCCTCGATGCTCGTCGACGAGGAATAGAAGAAGTCGACGCAGGCGCGGTCCTCCGAGCTCATCTCGACGTCCGACAGCGGCGCTTCGCCAGCCGTACCGACGCAGCCAACAAGCAGCAAGCAAGGGCCAAGGAAGAGTCTTCGAAGGGGTCGTGTCATCTCATTGGACGTTATCGGCGGCTATCCCAACGATCAGGAGTCTCGCTCGGCTCTCTACCATCTCGACCATGAGCAAGGCTCTCACCAGGGAGGAGCTCGAGTCGGCACGCTGCTGGTGGGAGGCGGCAGATCGTGTCCCCGGTCGGCCCGCGATGACCGAATTCCGGCAAAGCCTCCGCTTCCATCAGGCGAAGTGGCGCCAGGCAAACGGCCACCCCATAGGCACCCAACCCCTCGCCCCCAGACCCACCGACAGCAAGGTGGCCGCGGTGGGAAGCCGGATCCCCATCGAGTACGCCCGGGACACCGGGGCCAACTTCCTCACCAAATCGGCACTGGATTCGGCGCGCGCCAGGACCTCGTTCATCGAGCCGCACCAGAGCTTCGATCACCAGCGGCTGTGGGCCGACCTGCTCTCTTCGACGGCGATGGCCTTCAATCTGTTCGGTGACCTGGCCGCCGACATTCGACTCGCCGACAGAGCCGTGCACGCCTGGTGGCCGGACGTTCCGGGGACCGTGTCCGAGGTGCGGTTCGCCCATTCTCCGGGCCGGTTCGATGACTCGTACCTGGGGAATCTGAGCGATTTCGAGGCCGCCTTCATCCTCGATCTGGAGGACGGCTCGAAGGGAATTGTCGGCATCAACGCCAACTATCACGAGCGGATCAAGGCGGAGACCCCGAAGCCGATCCGGGCCGCGCACTACGGCGGGATCGGAGAGAAATCGGGTGCTTTCGCTCCGGGGGCGATCGACTCGGTCAACCGCCGCAGTGACCTACTCGAGATGTGGCTCCGACACCTGTTGCTGCTGTCAATGCTGCAACACCCGAGCAGGCAATGGGCCTGGGGAAGGTACGTCGTCCTCTATCCAGCGGGAAGTCCGGATTTCGTCGAGGCCTCGGCTCGTTACCAGGGACTCCTCGTCGATGAGTCCACATTCTCGCCGGTAACCGTGGAGAGCCTGCTCGACTCGGGTCAGCTGGAGGAGAAGACCGCAACCGCCTTGCGCGGGCGGTACCTCCCGGACTGAGCCTCAGACAGGGCCGAGCAGATCCCACCGGTTGCCGCAGATGTCGAGGAATACAGCGACCCGTCCGTAGCCCTTTCTGCGTGGCTCGGTCACGAACTCCACGCCGCCAGAAACCAGCCGCTGGTAGGTCGCCTCGAAGTCCTCAACGCGAAGGAAGAATCCGACGCGTCCCGCCACCTGGTTGCCGATCACGAGAGCCTGTTGGTCGCCATCCGCGCGGGCGAGCAAGATGCCGGTCTCTGCGCCACGAGGTCGCACCACGACCCATCGCTTGGGCCGGCCATCGTTGGTCAGCGAAGGAGAGTCCTCGACGAGCTCGAAGTCGAGGACCTCGACGAAGAACTCGATGGCCGGATCGTAATCCTCGACGACGATGGTCACCAGTTCGAGCCATGCCATGACGGAGTCTCCCACAGGACTGGAGCGCCCTTTCTCGCCTGACACCACAAAGCGCCGGCGCTGCGCGGCCTGGACAACGTTTCAGGCCTCCTCAAATGCCTCGTCCATCGGCTGATTAAAGTCTTTGAGATCGAACCAGATGAGGAGTCGATCAGCGGGAGCAGGAACTCCATGAACCAGGTCGTATCTGGTGGTGAGCGCCCCACCGGAACGTATCTCGGCATGAATCTCGTCAACCGTCAGGGAAAGGTCCAGGTTTCCAGCATCGATTGGTTCTCCGGTCGGCGCGTCGAGGACCCGCTCGACTCGACCTTCGACGACCTCGATGTGATACTGAGTGACGGGACCGGCTCCAGCATCCGCAACGGCCACCAGCAGCCGACATGACTTGACGCCGTTGGCGGACCATATTTGCCGTTGTCGCTCGAGGATCTCCCGATCTGTCGGCTCCCCGCGGTAGCCCTCCACCCCCCATGCTTTACTGAGGTCTGCGCAGCGGATGTGCCCAGCCGATCCGAGCAAGGCCGCTGCCTCAGCCATTTGAGCGCTCATCGCAAGCTCCGGCTGCTCTTCGCCGGGCTCGGGCTCCCAGTATCCGAGCCGGAGTGGTGGAAGCCAAACGGAGTCAGGGCCGATTGAAAGGGCAGCGGCCCTATGACCGGCCACGTTCGACGCCGTCCCACGGCTGAACAGCAGGACCGTGCAGCGTCTAGCTAGGGACGAGCGTCTCGCCGTCTGGTTCGATGCGCCCAGATACGCACGATGGACCACACTCAGGTCCGTTCGGACTGCTCACCTCGAGCTGGATCCGGCCATCTGCTTGCCGAGTTGCTGTTGAACCACGCGCTGTCAGGGTCAACTCAACGGTGTCTCCGGGTGCTAGGTCGTCGGGGCCGGGGACGTCGAAGGTTATGACAGCACTCGTTGTGTCGACGACCTGCTCCTCGCAGGTGTTCTCGACACATAGTTCCACCGTGATTGGTTCTTCGCCGAGCCACGCCCCAAGGACCACTGAATCGATACTGACCTGACCGAAGCAACCCATGATCGTGCAGCCAGCCGTGCAGGCGGCGAGCGTCCACGCTGTGACGAAGGCACCTAGCGCTTTCATCGCCCGGGGCGAGTGGACCTATCCGTCGCCATCGGCGGCCAACCTCAGTTCCACGCCGAAATAGGACAGCACGTGGTAGATGTGGTTGGCCCAACCATTGGAGTGGTTGTTCGGATTGCGTTCGTAAAGGCTGCCCATTGCTTTTACATTGACCCCGCCCAAGTAGAAATAGACGGGTGCGCCCGAGTCTCCGCCAGCGATTGGAAAGTTACTATTCAACACGATTCGGAAGCTGTAGCCAGAGTTCTTGCCGGCGGGAGCGTCTTGGACGTCAGCAATGACACCGCACTTGAGGGCATGCGCGTGGTCATTCGCGTTGTTGTACGCTGTCCCTCCTGCCAGCTTTAGACACACTGGCAGATTCTGCGAGTAGTGGCTTATTCCTGTTGCCTCGCTGGTGACGTCACGCCAGACCTGTCCAGATACATAGATCTTGGGTCGAACAATGGCCGCCTCGTATCGCTCCCAGTAGTAGGCCATGTCAAGCGCTGCGTTGTCCGCCCACGAGCCGACGTTCCCCATCGACATTGCCGTGAAGGTATTTGCGAGTCCGGTGTTTGCCCAACCGACGCTCATGTGATCATTGCTGGGCGCGCAGTGCCCCGCGGTAGTGACTCCGTCATTGGGTCCCGATAGCGCCGAAACAGCAAACCCGGTCGTGCAGCGTGCAGGCGTAGGGGAGCTGTCACAGGATGGCCAGGTGTCCACATTCTCGTACGGGAAGTTGTCCGTGCGCGTGGCAGATACCCGTCCGCCTTCGACGTACCCGTCGTTGTTGCAGCCCGAAGCCGCAATCTCCTCACCCTCGACTTGGGGCGCCTCGTCCGTCTCCGGCTGACCCACCTCGATGAAAGTCTTCCCTTCGATGAATCCGTAGGAAGCCAGATCTGACAAGGTGCGATCGCGCGCTCCCTCACTCCGAACATAGAGCGTCAGCTCATCGCCGCTAGTTGGAAAGTCTGAGCCGAATGAAGATCCGAGGAGCTCGTCGCCGAGTTCATCGGCAACGGCAGTTAGCGCGAGGTGCTGCTGGACCTGTCGCTCCATGATGCTCTGCGTCTCCTCTAACGATAGGTCGTACGCTTTCGCGAAATCTGCGTACTCGGGTGGAGGGTTTCCAGGTTGTCCGGTGTCGTTGATGGGATGATCAATCGGCACGTCCGAGGTTGGAATGTCGGATGGGTCCCCCATGTGCTGGTCATCCTCCGCCAATGCAATTGCGGTGGTGGTGCCAAACAGAATCATCACAACGATCGCGAGCCTGCGCATTGTGGCTTCCTTTCCCTGCAGCCTCTCACGGATGCGGACCCCCACCCCAACGCGGAAACTACCGGAAAACACTCCGACTGACTAGAGGTCAATCGAGCCCAACCTCAGACGGGTGCGACGAAACGCAAAGCCGCCAAGCTCATATCGTTAAGACGCCATTCAGAGGGTCGGTTCGGCCAGCGCGACTCCGCCGGAGTGGTCGCCTGCTGCAACAACGGCGATGTGGAAAATCGCTCGGGACGGATTCACCGAACGAGCGTCGATCCACCGCGTCCGGTCTTCTCATCCATCTCTCTTCCCACACCCGAGTTTCCACACCCCCGCGTTCCCCTTATACTTTGCCCATCCCGCGAACCCCCTAGGGGTGTAGCTCGAATTGGTAGAGCGCCGGTCTCCAAAACCGGAGGATGGGGGTTCGAGTCCCTCCGCCCCTGCCAGACTTGATTCGAACGAGGCTTAGGAAACAGCGATGAACCGAGAGATGCGCCGGCTTCAGGAGCGCGAGGAGCGGCTCCAAAAGAAGCAGGATCCCGATAAGGGCAAGTCGAATCGGCGCGCCCCGGCCACCACCGCGAAGCCTCAGGTCGAGCGCAAGTCCTTCTTCCATCGCATCCGGGACTACCTCCACGAGGTTCGGGTCGAGCTGCGCAAGGTCACCTGGCCCACTCAAGAGCAGATGGTCGCCTTCACCACGGTGACCGTGGTCACCTGCGTGATCCTCACCGCAGTCGTCTTCGGGCTCGATGTCCTCATGAAGGAGTTGGTGTTTTGGCTGGTGGCGAGGACGGGATGACCGACGTCGAGACCGTGGACACCGTCGAGGTCGAGCTCGCCGAGGAGCTTGTCGAGGAGGTCGTACCGGAAAGGCCGGCCAGCCCCTATGACCTGCCCGGCGACTGGTATGTGATCCACTCCTATTCCGGCTACGAGAACAAGGTCAAGGCAAATCTCGAAACCCGGATCCAGTCGATGCACATGGGTGATCGGATCTTCGAGGTCCATATCCCGATGGAGGACGTGGTCGAGTTCAAGGGCGGGAAGAAGGTCACCGTCCCCAAAAAGGTGTTCCCCGGATACATCCTGGTGAGGATGATCCTCGACGACGACTCGTGGTACGCGGTGCGCAACACGCCTGGAGTGACCGGGTTCGTCGCCGGCAATGCCCAGAAGCCGACCCCACTGTCCCGACGAGAGGTCGAGAGATTCCTCGGCGTCCAGGAGGAAGAGGAGAAGGCCAAGCCCCGCTTCAAGCCCGACTGGGAGGTCGGCGAGCAGGTTCGGGTCGTCACCGGGCCATTCGCCGACTTCAACGGGGTCATCGAGGACATCAACATCGACCAGCAGAAGATCGTGGTGTTGGTCAACATCTTCGGCCGGGACACTCCCGTCGAGCTCGGCTTCGAGGACATCCAGAAGAACTAGCCCCAAGGCGAGCCTTGGGCTTCAAGTAACAGGACATGAAATGGGTAGAAGAAGACTCGTCACGACGTTGAAACTGCAGCTCCCCGCGGGGCAGGCCACGCCGGCACCCCCGGTCGGGACCGCCCTCGGCCCCCATGGGGTCAACCTGATGGACTTCGTCAAGGCGTACAACGAGGCCACCGCCAGCCAGCGGGGCCAGATCATCCCGGTCGAGGTCTCGATCTACGAGGACCGCTCGTTCGACTTCGTGATGAAGACACCCCCGGCAGCAGCCCTGCTGCGTCAGGCGGCCCGGGTGGAGAAGGGCTCCGGTGAGCCGAACAAGGTCAAGGTGGGCAAGGTGACCAGGGCACAGGTCAAGGAGATCGCGGAGATCAAGATGGCCGACCTCAACGCCAACGATGTCGACGGGGCGATGAAGATCGTCGAAGGAACCGCCCGATCAATGGGAATCACAGTCGCCGACTGAGCTCGGCGCGACGTGGGAGGCCGTCGAGGCCGCCTGAACCACAAGGAGACACAATGGCAAGGCATGGCAAGAAGTACCGCGAGTCGGCGATGCGGTATGACAAGCAGACCCAGTATCAGCCGAGAGAGGCGCTGGAGCTGGTGAAGACCCTGGCGTCGGCGAAGTTCGACGAGACCGTCGAGGCCGCCTTCAGCCTGGGAATCGATCCCAAGAAGGCCGACCAGCTGGTCAGGGGCACCGTTTCCCTCCCTCACGGCACCGGGAAAGAGGTCCGGGTCGCCGCCTTCGTCTCTCCCGACAAGGAGAAGGAGGCGACCGAGGCCGGCGCCGATGTGGTCGGGGGCAAGGAGCTCGTCGAGCAGCTTTCCGCAGGGAGAGAGCTCGACTTCGACATCGCCATCGCCACCCCCGACCTGATGGCGGAGGTGGGAAAGCTGGGCCGGATTCTCGGCCCCCGCGGGCTGATGCCCAATCCCAAGGCCGGCACAGTCACCCAGGACGTGGCCAAAGCGGTGTCCGAGTTCAAGTCCGGCCGTATCGAGTACAGAAACGACCGCTACGGGAATGTGCACATCCCGGTGGGCAAGGTGTCCTTCGACGTCGACCAACTGACTTCGAACCTGGCAGCCCTCTCCGGTGAGTTGATCCGGGCCAAGCCATCGGCATCCAAGGGCCGCTATCTGCGTCAGCTCTCGATCTCCTCGACCATGGGACCAGGGGTCAAGGTCGATGTTGGAGTTCTCGACGATTTCGTCAAGAACAGCTGAGGGCTTGGGAGTCGAAACAAGAGAGAGCCCCCGGTTCCGGGGGCTCTTTCTTTGGAGTAGGGGGATCTCCGTGCTCCGGCTTCACCGTGGGCTGTAAGGGCTTCGGCTGCCAGGTCCACCGTCCGCACGGGCCGACGACTCATCTGTGGACCAGGGTAGGGGCTGGTCTTCCAATGTCGGCTCGTGGCCCTCACTTCTGGGTCCGGAGAGCGGGCGGGGGCGGTCAGGGAACCCGCCCGGGCTCACACGGAGACCCCCTGTTCTCAATGGTGCAAGTGTCGCGCGGGTTCCAGAGCGTGTCCAGGGAGATTCTGGAAAAGCGCACGTCACGGAGCGGTCTTGTCCGCCGAATTGCCCAGCCGATAGCTCCCGGTACAATCGGGCTGCAACTCCAAACCCCCGGCCCAAGACCGTCGGCGTCCCCAGGGACTGAAAGGCGAAAGCCACCCACGCAGGTCGCTCCTCACAGAGCCCCTTGTCTACGGCCAAGGGGCTTTATCGATGTCTATCGGAGGAGCGAGATGCCAAGACCGGAGAAGGTCCAGGCGGTTGCCGACATCAAAGAGAGGCTCGAAGGCGCCGAGGCGGTGTTCCTGACCGAATACCGCGGGCTGACCGTGAAGGCGGTCCAGACCCTGCGCAGGAGCCTGAGGGACAGCGGCGCCGAATACAAGGTGGTCAAGATGACCCTCGCCCAACTCGCCGCCGGCGAGGCTGGAGTCGACGGCCTCAACGAATACCTGCTCGGCCCCACCGCCATCGCATTCGCCAACAGTGATCCGGTGGCCACGGCCAAGGCTCTCAAGGACTTTTCGAAGTCCAACGAGGTCTTCGTGCTCAAGGCAGGCCTGCTCTCGGGAAACATCCTCACAGCCGAGGAGGTCTCCAGACTCGCCGACATCGAGCCCCGCCCCGTGCTGTTGGCGAAGATCGCAGGAGCCGCCAAGGCGCCGCTGAGCGCGGCGGCCGGCCTCTTTGCCTCCTTCAACCGGAGCGCAGCAACGATGTTCAACCAGCTACTGGAGAAGAAGGAGTCGGGATCATCCCTGGCAGAGGGAGCCGCAGAGGCCCCCTTGGCTTCGGATGAGCCCACGACCGAGACGGCCGACCAGGCCGAGGAGGAATGATCAATGGCTACCAAGGCCAAGATGACCACTGACGAGTTGATGAGTGTGTTCGAGGAGATGACCGTCCTCGAGCTCAAAGAGTTTCTCGATGCCTTCGAGGAGAAGTTCGAGGTCACAGCCGCCGCCCCGGTGGCGGTCGCCGCGGCACCCGCCGCCGGCGGTGACGGCGGCGCCGCTGCGGCAGCCGAAGAGAAGGACGAGTTCGATGTCGTCCTGGTCAGTTCCGGCGCTCAGAAGATCCAGGTGATCAAGGAAGTGCGCGGTCTCACCTCACTCGGTCTCAAGGAGGCCAAGGACCTCGTCGACGGCGCCCCCGCCAACGTGCTGGAGGCCGTGGAGAAGGAAGTCGCCGACAAGGCCAAGGAAGTCCTCGAGGGCGCCGGGGCCACCGTCGAGCTGAAGTAGTCGGCAGTCAATCAGTTGGAAGGGCCCTCGCCTCGCGAGGGCCCTGCTATTTGACGCCGAAGTAGGCGGTGACCACCGGTGTGTCCCGCTCCCGTAGCAACACGTTGGCGTCGAGCAGCTCCAGGTTCTGAGCGAGGCTGGTCGCCGCTTCGGGGAGGGGGGTCTCGGCGAAGAAGGCTTTGACGTCGGCTGCGATCTCGGGCTGGGAGAGACCGGAGAGCCCTTCCGTGATACGACGCTTGGTCATCCCTGGCATCTGGGCGAGGACGTCGGGCCAGCGGGTTCGCGCGCTCTCCCACGCGGCCGGCCCGCCCTTCCCTATCAGCAGCCGGGCCAGGACCCAGAACCCGTCCTGGGTGCGGATCTCACCGTTGACGATGCGGTCGACAGTGGTGACCACCTGGTCCTTGGTGGGCACTCCTGCCACCGACCTCAGGTAGCGGAGTTGGTCGAGCGGTGTGGTCGCCGCCTTGTACGTGTCCCAGAGGCGCTCGTACTCGGGTGCGCCGCCATGTCGGGAGTACACCGCCAGGGCCGCAGTGGCCACTTCCGGGTCGAGGTCCTGGCCTGCCAGCAGCTCGTCGACTGCCCGGCGCGCCCTCTCGATTGTGTCCTCGTCGTGACCGATGTTGCCCATGGCGGCGATCAGGTCGCCCCGAAGCTTCCGGGTCAGGTCGCTGTCGTCGGGCGCCGGCTCCCAACCCAGCCGGCGGTGGGCGGGGCCCACCAGGTCACGAACGTACTTCTGGAAAGCCGGCCGCGCATCATCCGACAATGCGTGATGCTCGATGGCGGCGAGCCCGCCGGTGATCACCGACCAGATCGCCTGCTCCTGCTCGTCTCCGAATGCCCCCACCAGATCCAGGAAGTCGGATGCCGGGAGCTGCGAGGAGCGGATCAGGGCCCAGGTGTCGGAGACGAGCCCGTAACGCTCGATGTCGTCCAGGGTGTCGAGATGGGCTAGAAGTCGGGCGAAGAGCTTCTCGGAGTATCGGGTCCGGTAGAAGCCGTGCCCTCCGGCATTGGCCACCAGGAACTCCAGGTCGCCATCGAGGTCGACCAGGACCTCGTCCTCGGAGAGCAGGACCTTGTGCTCGAAGCCCCTCCCTCCGGCCCTCCCTCGCAGTTGGACGGGGACCTTCCAGATCGTGGTGTCGCTCTCATCGGGGATGGCGAGGAACCGGCGTTGACTCAGCTTCACCCCATTCCCGGTTTCCTGGACATCGATCTGTGGGAAGCCCCGTTGGTAGACCCAGGTGTCCATGATCTCCCCGACCGGCCAGTCGGACGCGCCGTCCAGCCCTTCCCAGAGGTCGGTGGTCACCGTGTTGGCGTACTCGTGTTTGCGGAGGTAATTGCCGATTCCCTGCCGGAACTGCTCGGTTCCGATGAACTGCTCGATCATCCAGAGCACCGCCGAGCCTTTGCCGTAGGTGATGGCGTCGAACATCTCGTCGACCTCACGCGGCGAGTTCACCTCGAACTCGATGGGCCGGGTCGTGTGCAGCTGATCGGTCCCCATGGCCCACGGGATCTCCAAGTTGGCGAAGGCCAGCCATCGCTTCCACTCCGGCATCTTGGCGTCGGTGGCCTTGAGCTCCATGAAGCTGGCGAAAGCCTCGTTGAGCCAGGCCCCCTCCCACCATCTCATGGTGACGAGATTGCCGAACCATTGATGGGCGACCTCGTGGCCGATCACGTCCAGGCTGTTCTGCAGCTCGCTCTGGCTCGCTTTGGCCTTGTCGACAACGAGGTATGTCTCCCTATAGGTGATCAGGCCCACGTTCTCCATTGCTCCGGCCGCGAAGTCGGGGATTGCGATGTGGTCCAGCTTGTCCCCCGGGTAGGGGATGCCGTAGTAGTCCGAGAGGTACTCGAAGCAGAAGATGGCGTTCTCCATGGCAACCTCGGTGAGGTGGAGGTTGCCTTTGGGCACGATGATTCGGATCGGGGTCCCCCTCACCACCACCGGTTCCGTCGCCTCGAACGGGCCGACGATGAACGCCAGGAGGTAGGTGGACATCTTCATCGTCGGGGCGAAACGGAACTCGACGCGTCCGTCGTCGAGCTCGGTGCGGCTCTGCTCGCTGGTGTTGGAGAATGCGGCGAGGCCGGGAGCGACCACCATGGTGGTCTGGAACACCGCCTTGATGTCCGGCTCGTCCCAACAGGGGAACACCCGGCGGGCATCGGTGGCCTGGCACTGCGAGGTGGCTATCGCGTGCTCCACGCCATCGGGGTCCTTGTAGACCGACCGGTAGAGCCCTCGCAACTGGTCGTTGATGATCCCCGAGTACTCGATCTCGAGTCGGTAGGTGCCCGGTGCCAACGATGAGGCGAGGGGGAGCGTGACCCGCTCGAACTCATCGTCGTAGGAGCGCTCGCCGATCTCGATCGTGGTTCTGTCACCGATCACTCGGGCAGAGTCGATCGTCATGTCGGCGCAGTTGAGGACGATGGACTCGACCTCTTCGACGACCCCGATCGTGATCGAGACCTGACCGTTGAATGTGAACGTCTCGAGATCAGGCTCGAGCGTCAGCTCATACGCGCTGGGTATGACCAGGCGCGGCAAGCGATAGGGGTTGTCAGACAAATTCCCAGCCCTCGACTCGTAGCGACCCTGGAAATGCTACCGAGCCAGAGCCCACCTTCCACCCGGAATCCGGAGAATCGCGCATCGGGCTTTACCCTGCCTCTGATGAGCGAGCGGTCCACGATCCTGGTAGCGATCAACGGCCCTGACGGGCCCGGGATCAGCGCCGGATTGATGCAGGTGCTAGCCGACTCGGGGGCCGAGATCTACGACGTGGAGCAAATCGTGGTCCGGGGCCGACTGACCTTGAACGTCCTGATCGGGGTCGCCGGGGAGAAATCCACTATCGGTGAGCTTCTCTTCTACGGCTGGCAGCGTGGGTTGCACATCGAGTTCGAGGTCGTCGATGACGCCCCCACCCCTGCCAGGGCGATGTCAGCTGTGACCGTGATCGGGATGCGGATCGGCCCCGAGGAGTTCGGGGCCGTGGCGTCGGCGATCGCCTCCGGGAACGGCAACATCGAGCGCATCTTCCGGCTCTCCAGGTACCCGGTGGTTTCCTACGAGTTGTTGGTCTCCAACGGCGACCTCTCGGTGATCCGCGAGGCCCTGGTGCTGGCTGCGGCACAGCTGCCGATCGACGTGGCGATCCAGCCCGATGGGCTGGAGAGACGGGCCAAGCGCATGGTGATCATGGACGTCGACTCCACCCTGATCCAGCACGAGGTGATCAACCTGTTGGCCCGGGAGGCAGGGGTCGAAGACCGGGTAGCCGAGATGACCCATCTCGCCCTCACCGGTGAGATGGACTTCGAAGAGTCGTTGCGGGAGCGGGTGTCGATGCTGAAGGGCCTGGATCAGGTGGCTCTGACACATGTGTTCGAGAACATCGCCTTGACCAGCGGCGCCCGGACCTTCATCCGGACCTTGAAGCGCCTGGGCATGGTCACCGCCATCGTCTCCGCCGGGTTCACCAGGTTCACCAACGTCATCGCCGCCGACCTCGGCATCGATTACTCCCTGTCCAACACATTGGTGGACGTCGACGGGGTGCTCACCGGGGAATTGACCGGAGAGTTCGTCGACGGGCCCCGCAAGGCCCAGTTCCTGAAGTCGATCGCGGAGGCGGAAGGGATCCCACTGTCCCAGGTGGTTGCGGTCGGCGATGGGGCCAACGACCTCGACATGCTCGCAGCTGCCGGACTCGGGATCGCCTTCAATGCCAAGCCGGTGGTCCGGGAGCGAGCCGATACCGCGATCTCTGTGCCGTATCTGGACGCCATCCTCTTCATCATGGGGATCCAGCGCCAGCACGTGGAGGACGCCGACGCATCGGACCCCGGCTTCGAAGTGCCGGACCTGATCGAGGTCCCCGGGATACCGCATCTCTGATTGCCGG
>JBIOVB010000029.1:0-12663 GCA_044867525.1 Acidimicrobiia bacterium
AGGCGTTTGTCTCCCTCGGCGCCATCGAGGAGCGAGCCCGCAAGGAGATCATCGACCACCCGTACGTGACCCACCCGGTCGAGTCCTACTTCTGGAACCAGGGCCAGAAACTCGTCATCCGATTCGACCCCAATAGCTACCTGCGGATCATCGACTCCTGGTCCAACTACGACCTGATCGAGGACAGCGGCGCCGAGAGCTATGTCGAGGCGCTTGTCCCCTGTCGCGACCAGAAATGGCATGTCTTCACCATCGACACCGACGTCTGCTTCTACCCCGCCGAGCAGGCCGGGCTGGTGGCCGCGCTCACCGACGCCGGGGTGCCCGTGGAATGGATCCACGTCACCTCACCCAAGGGGCACGACTCCTTTCTCACCGAGCCTCACCTGTTCGAGGAGGCGCTGCGCCGGGCGCTGGCCTAAACCGCGACCTTGCCTGTGACGGTGTCGCGACTCTCCAATGCCGAAGTCAGCCGCCAGCCGCTGTATACCGAGCCCACGGCGAGCACGATCGCGGCGCCTGCCTCCCAGGGAACCAGGGTATCCGAGACGCACGCCTCGGATACGGCCTCGCCCGGCCCCGCGGAGGCGCTCCCCGTCGCGGCAGCGTCCACATCCCACAACCAGCCGGTCTCGTATCCGTGGGTCGCGGGATCAAAGGCCTCGGTGGTGCCGTCCTGGAACGTCCGAACGCAACTCGGGTCGAGATGGATGAGGGTCACCGCTCCTGCACCGAGCCAGAGCGCGACCGCGACCAGCGACGCGACCACCCCGGCGTGATTCGTCCCGACGAGTCGATGGTGTGCCCAGAACCAGATGAGCCCGAGCAGCAGCAAGGGCAGGGCGAGCATCGGGATGACGACGATCGAGCAGACGGCGATCACTGCGGCGGGAAGGAAGAGGGCCGGTCGACGGGGGTGTGCCAGGAGGGACAGGGTTGCCGGCAACGCCAACATCACCCCAAGACCCGCGCCGAGGAAGAACCCAAGACCGCTGGCCAGGTAGGCGAGCACCACGCTCATCAACCAGGCCCTGTAAACGGAGCGCGGCCAGGCGGGATCGGCTTTCGAGTCAGCCATAGGACCACGCCACCCAGTTCCCGTCGCTGACCAAACTCGGCTCGGAGCCATCGATGGGGATCACCCACACCCCGGACTCCTCAGCGATCTCCCCGGGTAGGGCGACCCGGGACGAATCGGGCGACCACAACTGGAGGGATTGGGCGTACTGGTCGAAGAACTGCAGCACGTTCTGGAAGAACGACACCGGTGGCGTCATGGTCGCCAGCAGCGTCGTCTCACCGTCCCTCCACACCGAGACTTCCGCCTCACCGCTGCGCCCGGTCAATTGCAGGAGCAGCAATCCTTCCCCATCGGGGCTCCAAAAGAACCCCACGGACGTGTCCTCCGAGGCGACGTCGACCTCCCCCGTCGTCACATCGAGCACCGACACTGCATTGGCTTTGACCGTCGCCACTTCGGACTGGGCCGCCGACGACCCGGCAGGCTCGTCGGTGAACGACTCGATCGCGACCTTCGTCCCCTGGGCGTTGGGCACGAAGTAGACCGGCTCGCCGGGAAGCTCGGCGAGCAGGCGGTCACCACTGCGGTCCACCACCTCCAAACCCTCGCTGTCGATGTGGAAGATGCCAGCGGGGGTCCATCGCAGTGCCTGATAGACGGAGGTGGTCGAACCGAGGTCCATCAGCTCCCCACCGGGCTCGATGGTGCCGAACGTGGCGCCACCGACATGAACCGCCATCTCGGTGCCGTCGGGGCTCCACGAGAAGTAGAAAGGCGAACCCGACCCAACCGGGAGGGTGGTGCTCTCCACCGGGTCGACGATCTCCAGCACAACCCCTTGCGGAGCGCCGTAGAGGACCCCGACCTGCGAGCCATCCGGGGCCCAATTGAGATAGAAGGTCGGCGACGAGATCGGCACCGCTCTTCGATCGCTCCCGTCGCCGGCACTCGACCCGATGGCAGGCTCCGAATCGCCCTCGCCCCAAGCGAGGCGATCGGCGACAGGGGACCAGATCGGCTGGAAGTAGCGAACGGTCCCTCCATCGTCGGTGACGGGCAACGGCTCGGAGCCATCCGGGTCCATGGTGACGATGTTTCCGCCATCGTCGATGATCACGAGACGGTTCACGCTCGCTGAGGGAACGCTTCCCGGGCTGGACGCGGCGAGAGAACTGGTCGTACCGCCGAGGTCGGCGGTGGCGGCAGGACTGGTGGATGCCGAAGACCCCCCCGTGCAGGCGACCAGAACGGAGATCATCGCCGCCAGGAGCGTGCGCCTCGGCATGATCGCAGGCTACCTATCGATCTCGACCCCCGATCAGCGGGTCAACTATCCCCGGACAACGTCCGATAACAGCATCGATGATCTCCCCATCGGGCGAGGGTGGAAACGAACGCGACCGGAAAGCCGCCCTTCTTGCCGGGTTGGTGGGGGCCTCCATCGGCGTGATCGCCGAGATCAGCTCCATCCTGGCCTCGGATCCGGGCGCCACGGTGCGGGTCGTCGCCTATGGCCTGATCGCCCTCGTCTCCCTCTACTACCTGATGACTTCGGTGCGCACCGAGGTGCCCATCATCCTGGCAGCGCTGGTCTTCGGCATCCTGAGCCTGATCGACGCCATGGGGAGCATGAACGTCTCCGGCTTCGACTCCGGCACCACGCTCGCATTCCTGATTCTGGTGGCGATCATCTATGTCACCACCCGGGCCTCGAGGGCCACCACCGCGCTCATAGTGGGCTCCACCGCCATCGCCTGCTACGCCATCGCCTCGATCCTGATCGAGCAGCCCGAGTTCTCCGTCGCCGTGAGCCGGATCCTGATCGGGATTCCGGGGCAGGTGCTGGTGATATGGCTCACCTGGCGCCTGATCGACTCGCTGGCCGTGGCCTCCGCCTTGGAGGCCACACAGTCCAGGATCCAGCATGCCCTGGCCCGCTGCTCCCAGGTCCTGCTGACCAGTAGAGACGACCAGCCACTGACCGCCGCGCTGGAAGCGCTGCTCGGAGCCACGGACGCCGACTACGCATACATCGATGTCAACGGCACCGACCGCGAAGGAAAGGTCACGTGGCAGATCGTGGCCGACGCCGTCGGCCACAACGTGCCGGATGGCGAGAACCTCTTTGACGAGGGGGACTACGAACAGCTGCAGCAGGTCGAAGCTGCACTTTCCGCTGGGCATCCCACCCAGCTCATTGTGTCCGAGCTTCCGAGCCCGATACGGGATCGTTACGAGGCAGAGGGGATCAAGTCGGAGCTGATGGCCCCGATCCTGATCCGAGATCATTGGGTCGGCACCATCGGATACTCGGACTTCTGGAGGGAAGGGACCTGGCTCCCGGTGGAGATCGAAGCCCTGACCCGAGCCGCTGCCATGGTCGGAGCCTTTTGGGAAAGGGAGCAGGCACGCGAAGGCCTGGAGGAGTTGGCGGCGGCCAAGGACCGGTTCATCGCCACCGTGAGCCACGAGCTCCGCACTCCCCTGGCTGCAGTAGTCGGCTTCGCCGGGGAGCTGGCCCAGAGTGTCGACCAATACACTCGAGAGGAGATATCCGAGATGGTGGAGCTCATCGCCGGCCAAAGCCTGGAGATGGCTCAACTGGTGGATGACCTCCTCACCGCGGAGCGGGCGGCGTCGGGCAACCTGACCATCAAGCCAACCACCGTGGACCTGTTCGAGGAGTCGAAGTCGGTGGTCGACTCGATGCGGGTGGGCCTCGACGTCGCGGTGGAGGGGGAGCCGACGCCCGCTTGGGCGGACACCCTTCGCACCCGACAGATCATGCGCAACCTGGTGACCAACGCCGTCCGCTACGGAGGCGGGGAGGTCAGGGTGAAAGTGTCTTCGCTCGGTGAGCTCGCCGTGTTGGTGGTGAGTGACGATGGGCCCGGGATCAACGTGGTCGACGCGGAGCGGATCTTCGACCCCTATTACCGGGCGCAGAGCGCCGAAGCACGACCCGACTCGGTTGGCCTTGGCCTCGCGGTTGCCCGTCAGCTGGCTCGGATGATGGGAGGCGACCTCGTTTACCGGCGTCGCGGGGGATGGACCCGCTTCGAGCTCTCCCTGCCGGCCACACCGGACCGGGCCGCGGGGGTCAGCCTGGCGACATCCGCCTGAGGGTGATCAGTCCGGCTCTTCGCCGGGATACTCGAGATCGACCATCACCTCGTCCAGCGTGAGCTCGAAGAGCACCAACTCGGGACGTGGCGGCCGGCGCCGGAGTCTTCGTATTGCTTTCACGGTCATGGCTCCTCCGTGGGTTGCAAGTCGCTACTCACAATCTACACAGCCTGAGTAGTGAATTGCAACTCACAACTCGCTATTATGGCCCGATGTCGCGCAAGTCCCTGCAGCACCTGGAGTGCGCCGTGGCCAACACGGTGGAGATCGTCAACGACGCCTGGACGATCCTGGTGTTACGTGATGCGTTCCTCGGAGTGCGTCGCTTCGACGACTTCGCCAACGATCTCGGAATCGCACGCAATGTGCTCACCGATCGGCTCGAACGTCTGGTGTCCGCCGGGATCCTGGAGACCAAGCCCTATCAGGAGCGCCCACCCCGTCACGAGTACGTCTTGACCGAGAAGGGGAAAGACCTCTTCGACGTCATGATGAGCCTATGGAGCTACGGAGAACGCTGGCTGCCACCGCCGGACGAGAACCGGCAGAAGGTGATCCACATCAGTTGTGGTGAGGAAGCCCACGCCGTGGCCTATTGCGGCCACTGCGAGAGCAGGCTCAGCAGACGCGAAGTGAGGATCGAACCTCAACTCCCGGTGGTTCGAGAGCGACTCATGGCCGCCGCCGCACTCGACTGACCGCCTAGATGAAGAGCTGGATGTCGGCGTCGGCGGCGTAGTCGAGGAAGGCTGCCGCCCCGGCGATCTCAGCCCCCTTGATCAAGTCGTCCTCTTCGACACCGAGCACCCCCATCGTGGTGGAGCATGCGAAGAACCTCACCCCGAGACCCTGCGACATCTCGATGAACTCGGGAAGCGAGGGCATCTGTGCGGCCCTCATCCATTTCTTCATCATCGCGGTCGCCGCCGCAGTGGCCCCGGGAAGGGCCCCCAGGATGTTGGGCAGCTGCACCGGCCCCGCCGGATTGGCGAGAGACGCCACCTTCAGCTTGTCGAATCTCTCTTGGTGGAGGATGTCGAGCCCGTAGAAGGTGAAGAACACCCCGACCTCCCAACCAAGGCTGGCTGCGGTTGTCGCCAGGATCAACGGCGGGTAGGCCTGGTCCAGTGTCCCCTTCGAGGCGATGAGGGCGATTCGCTTCGGGCGCTCCGGTTCGGTCAGCGGAGCGGAGTCGGTTCGGTCCAAGGTGTCGGTCATGGCCTGTCTCCCTTTTCGATCCAGAACAGCTGATTGGTCTCGGTGCGCTCGATCCCGACCAATTGATCGCCGAGTTGGCGGGCAAGGGCTGGAATGTCCTCCAGTGAGCCGGGGTCGGTAGATATGAGATGCAGGATCTGCCCAGGCGACAGCTGCCCGAGGGCGATCGAGGCCTTGTAGACCGGTAACGGGCAGAGCAGACCAGAGGTGTCGAGCACGGCATCGACTTTCAGGTCTTCGGCAATGGGGGTGTATTGGCTGGTCATGTCTCTCCTATGTCAGACGCGGGGCAGACCCTCGTCACCGAGGATCTCCGCGAAGTAGCTGGTGTATTTGAAGCCGGAGTCGGCCGAGATGCCCACGACGGTGTCGCCGGGGCCGGTGTCGAGGCGGGAGACAGCGTTGACGACTGCCCCCGTCGACGGCCCGACGATCAGAGCCTCCTCACGCCAGAGGCGGCGGGTCGTTTCATACGCGGGCTCATCGTCGACCCGGATGACGTCATCGATCACGTCCCAGTCGAGGATGTCGGGCTGACGGGCCTCCTGGAAGCTCTTCAAACCCGGGATCCGGTGCCCGGGCTGCGGTTCCACTCCCACCACCCGCACTCCTGGATTCCGCTCCTTGAGGTATCGGCCGACGCCGCTGATGGTCCCCGTGGTGCCGAGGCCGGCCACGAACCAGGTGACGCCGCCCGCGGTTTGGCGCCAAATCTCCGGTCCGGTGGTCTCGTAGTGGGCCTTGACGTTGTCCGGGTTGGAGTACTGGTCGGTCGTGGCGAATGCCGATCGGTCCCCGCCCGCGGCCAGGGAGCGGGCCAGGGCGATGGCCCCGTCCTTGGGGTGGTCGACCGGGCACAGGTCGTCCGGGGTCTCCCACACCTCTGCACCAAGCATCCGGAGAATCACCTTCTTCTCCTCGGGGACCCCGTCGGGGATGGTCACCGTGACTCCGAAGCCGCTCAGAGCTGCCAGCGCCGCGAGGGCGATCCCGGTATTCCCCGAAGTCGCCTCAACCAGATCGCGGTCGCCGAGCTCACCGCGCTCGATGAGACCCTCGAGCAGGTAGGCCGCAGCGCGATCCTTGATCGAGCCGAACGGGTTGAGCCACTCCAGCTTGAGGTAGACGTCGCCGGCGCCGGCATGGATCAGCCGGTTGAGCCTGACCAGCGGCGTCGGGTTGTCGACATCAGGGAGTAGGTCCCGGACATCTTGAAATCGCCGCACCGATCGGTCGGTGCCGAGCGAAGGTCGGATCCTTGTGATTGTCATTTAGGGGAATTCCTCTTTCGGGCAAAGAAAAACCCGCATCCGATTGCCGGTGCGGGTCTGCTGTCCTGGACTAGGTCTTTTTTAGTGCATATCTACCCACACGGCGCGGCCGCACGACAACAAGCGCAGACGCAGGTGCAGGTGGAAATGAATGTCACTGCGCAGGATGGTACGCATTTCCGGCGTGTCGTCAAGACGACGCCCCCGATTTCTAGCGCTTCAGTTGCTGAACGTCACCGAGAACGCCGACGCCCAGCGGGAGACCACCCGCCCGTAGTTCTCCCCCGCGGCGAGCATGTCACCCTCGGCCAATGCACTAACCGACTGCTGTACCAGGTCCACCGACTCGTCGAAAACCAGGTCCTGGGGGTCGAAGAGGTCGGAAACGCCTGCATAGTCCAGCTCGAGCATCGAGTCATCTGGGAACGCGGAGAGCCATTCGGCGAGCTGGCCCAGCTCCTCGGCGGGACCCTGAAACACCTGTAGCTCTTGAAGCACGCCGAGGGCACGGTCGACTCGCTCCCGCGCCGTTGGCAGGTCGACCCGGTAGCGGAGCCGGGGCCGGCCCTGGATCTCGTAGACCTCCCTGTCGTCGGCGACGAAGGCGGTGAACCAGCGCACCGGGACGTGCCAGGCCGCGGTCAAGACGTGTGACCGGTGCGAGGGATGGTCCTCGTGGTACCGGCGCAGCTCACGGTCTGCGGCCTGAGCCGCGTCCTCCGGGATCAGTCCCGCCCCCAATCCCCGGAAGGCATTGGCGAAGGCGACTGTCGACTCGAGGACCCGGAGCCGGAGATGGCGGGGGCAGACGAGCCGACGCCCATCCCATTCGACCTCCCAATCCGGCTCCCCGTCGCTCTCCGAGAGCAGGGCGTACCCACGAACGAAACCGGGCACCGGATCGTCGCCGGGGTCGGATTCCGGGGTGTACACCCGCATGAACGCGGTCTTGATCACCAGCGCATGCTCCCACAGCTCCACCCCAAGGTGGCAGGGACCCCGTTTTCGGGTAAGGGGTATCATCAAACAAGCGGGGATGACCCCACCGGGTTGATAAAGGAGGACGGAGCTTGGTGGTGTTCGACGAGGTCGCCCGAGAGGGCCACGAACAGATCCTCTACGGGTACGACAAGGTCTCGGGCCTGCGAACCATCATCGCGATCCACAGCACGGCCTTGGGTCCCGCCCTCGGTGGGACCCGTTTTTTCCCCTATCAAACCGAGGAAGAGGCGTTCACAGACGTGCTGCGTCTCTCCAGGGGAATGACCTACAAGGCGGCGGCCGCCGGGCTCGATCTCGGCGGGGGCAAAGCCGTGATCATCGGCGATCCCCGAACCGCCAAATCCGAGCGCCTGCTTCGCGCCTACGGACGCATCGTCGACAGCCTTCGGGGTCGCTACATCACCGCCGAGGACGTCGGCACCACCGCACCCGATATGGACATCGTGCGCCGTGAGACGAGGTGGGCCTTCGGCAACAGCGCCTACGAGGGCGGATCGGGTGACCCGTCGCCGATGACCGCACGTGGCCTCTTCGCTGCCGCCCGGGCCGTGGCCCAATTCCTGTGGAACGATTCCGACCTTGCGGGGCGTCGATTCGCCGTCCAGGGGGTGGGCAAAGTGGGCTCGGTGCTGGTGCAGTACCTGGTCGAGGCCCGCGCCGAGGTGATCGTCTCCGATGTCTACGAGCCGGCACTGGCCGCGGTTGTCGAGACCTATGGGGTGAAGACGGTGGACCCCGAGGACATCCACACTGTCGACTGCGACATCTACTCGCCATGTTCGATGGGGGCCGGCCTCAACCCGACCAGCATCCCCCGCCTCAACTGCCAGGCCGTGGTGGGGAGTGCGAACAACCAATTGGCGAACGAGTCGGATGCGGGCCTGTTGGAGGAGAGGGGGATCCTGTACGCCCCCGACTTCGTGGTCAATGCCGGCGGCCTGATCAATGTCTACGACGAATTGCTCGGATACAACAAGCTGCGGGCGGTGCACCGTGTCGACGCCATCTTCGACGCCACGCTGGGCATCCTGGAAAGGGCCAGGGGTGACGGCGTGAACCCCAACACGGCAGCGGTCGAGGTCGCGGAGAAGCGGATCAAGGAGATCGGTGACCTGCGACGCTTCCGACGCGGCGGGGACGACTGGAATTGACAGTGGACGAGCCGATCCCGGTACCCCCATCCGATCTCAACCTCAGTCATCTCGACCTGGGGCTCACCGACGAGCAGGTGGTCGAGATGTACCGGCTGATGTTGACGGCCCGACGCATCGACGACCGCCTGTTCGCCCTCCAGAGACAGGGGCGAGCCCCGTTCGTCGTGGGGTCCTCGGGTCACGAGGCGGTCCAGGTGGCCTCGGCGTTCGCCCTGGACAGGGGGAAGGATTGGGTCCTTCCCTACTACCGGGACATGGGCGTGGGGCTGGCCTGGGGTTTCCAGCCCGAGGAGATCTTCCTCGGGGTCTTCGCCAAGAAGACCGACCCGATGTCAGGTGGTCGCCAGCTACCGGGGCATTGGTCTTCGCCGGAGCTGAGAGTGCTCAGTCAGTCCTCGGTGATCGGCACCCAATACCTCCACGCGGTGGGCATCGCCCACGGCTTGAAGATCCGCGGCGAGGACTCGGTGGTAGCGGTGTATGGCGGAGAAGGTTCGACTTCGGAAGGGGATTGGCACGAGGCGATGAACTGGGCCGGGATCCACAAGCTCCCGGTGATCTTCGTCATCGAGAACAACGGGTATGCGATCTCCGTCCCCCAGCAGGAGGAGGTCGCCGGAAGCCTGGCAGCCCGCGCCGCCGGCTACGGGTTTCCCGGTGTGGAAGTCGACGGGAACCGGACCCTTCGGGTCTACCGGGCGATGAAGGAAGCGGTGGCCAGGGCCAGAGCCGGGGAGGGCCCGACCCTCATCGAGGCCGAGACCTACCGGTACTACGCCCACACCTCGGACGACAACGACACGCTGTACCGGAGCCGGGAAGAGGTGGAAACCTGGCGCAAGCGGGACCCGGTGGCCCGCATCCGCCAGTACCTGATCGAGAAGCGCCTGCTCAGCGAGGCCGAGGAGGCGGCGATCGACCAGGAGGTGGTGGAGGTCCTGGCCCGCGCCGTGGAGAGCGCCGAGTCGGCACCCGACCCCGACGAACCCATCTCCCGTGTGTATGCCCGGGTCATCGAGCCGGGGCCGGCGGCAACCGAGCCCGAGCCCGAGATCACCGGAGAGTCGGTCAACCTGATCACGGCGATCAATCGGGCGTTGCACGAGGTGCTGGAGGCCAACGACGACACTGTGGTCTTTGGCCAGGACGTGGCCAGGCGCAAGGGCGGGGTGTTCAAGGCAACCATGGACCTGACCGAGCGTTTCGGAGCCGACCGCTGCTTCAACACACCAATTGCCGAGTCTTCGATCATCGGTGCCGCCATCGGGATGTCTGCCACCGGGTTCAAGGTGATCCCCGAGATCCAGTTCGCCGACTACATCCATCCCGCGTTCGACCAGATCGTCTCGGAGGCGGCCCGGATCAGCTTCCGCTCCGACGGTCGCTGGAACGTGCCCATCGTCATCCGGGCCCCCTATGGAGCTGGGATTCACGGGGCGCTCTATCACTCGCAGTCGATCGAAGCCTTCTATGCCCATGTCCCCGGGCTCAAGGTGGTGATCCCATCGACACCGGCCGATGTCAAGGGCCTCCTCTTCAGCGCCGTGGAGGACCCCGACCCGGTTCTCTACCTCGAGCCGAAGAAGCTGTATCGCCTGGCCAAAGGCCCCTATCCCGCCGGAGAGCACAGGGTGCCACTGGGACGGGCTGCGATCACCCACCCCGGGGAGGATCTCACCATCATCACCTACGGCGCGATGGCCCATTTCACGTTGGAGGCGGTCCCCCTGCTCGAGGAGCTCGACATCAGCCCCGAGGTGATCGACCTGCGCAGTATCAAACCCCTGGACTGGCCGACCATCGAGGAGTCGGTGAAGAAGACCTCCCGGGCCCTGGTGGTCTACGAGGACGTGGAGTTCGGTGGATTCGGCGCGGAAGTCGCAGCACAGATCGCGGACAAGGCCTTCGAGTGGCTCGACGCCCCGGTGCGCCGCTACGCCCTGCCCGACGTCCCCACCATGCCCTATGCCGGGTCGCTGGAGAACCAGCTGTACCCCACCACGGAGGAAATCGTCCGCCACGCCCAGGAGCTGGCCAAGTACTGACTCGGTCACCCACCGAAGCCTGACCGCCCGCCTCCACCCCGCGTCCACCCCGCTTTTGTCGCGCCGTTGTCGACCCATAGGTCGACAACAGCGCGAGAAAACGGGGGTCCTAACCTTCGCAACCCACATGTCGCTGCTCAGCCATCTCTCCGAACTGGCCGGCTCCGCCTTCGCCGAGCTCGGCCTGCCTGCTGACCTCGGTGAAGTGGTCCCCTCCCAGCGTCCGGAGCTCTCCCAGTTCCAGTGCAACGGGGCGATGGCCGCGGCCCGGGCCTCCGACCTGGCGCCGCTGGAGATCGCCCAACAAGTGGTGGCGATCCTGGGGCGGCACGAGGAGATCGTCGGCGCCGCTGTCGCCGGACCCGGATTCATCAATTTCGACGTGACCGGTGTGACCATCTCCCGCTTCGCCTCCGAGGCCGCCGCTGACCCCCACCTCGGCTACCCGGTCACCGAACAACCCAAGCAGGTGATCGTGGACTACGGCGGGCCCAACGTGGCCAAGGCGATGCATGTCGGTCATCTCCGAGCCACGATCATCGGGGACTCGATTGCCCGGCTCTTCACATTCGCCGGAGACAGGGTGACCCGGGATCCCCATTTCGGTGATTGGGGGTTCCAAATGGGCCTGCTGATCGCGGCCATCGCCGAGGAGCAACCCGACCTCCCCTACTTCGACGGAGATGTCGACGATCTCCCCGAGACCGGCCCGGTCACCCTCGACGACCTGCAACGCATATACCCCCAGGCCGCAGCGCGAGCCCGATCCGACGACGATTTCGCGGACGTCGCCCGTGAGGCGACGGTGCGCCTGCAACAGGGCGACCCCGGGTATCTGGCGCTGTGGCGTCATATGAAGGCGGTTTCGGAAGAGTCCCAGCGCGAGGACTTCGCCGCTCTCGGGGTGGAGTTCGACCTCTGGTACGGGGAGTCGGATGTTCACCACCGTTTGGGACCGCTCACCGCAGCGCTGCGTGATTCCGGCGTCGCCGAGGAGTCCCAGGGTGCGCTGGTGGTACGGGTCAATCGCGAGGATGACAACCGGGATCTGCCCCCGCTCATCCTGGAGACCCAGGTGGGCGGGTTCCTCTACAGCACCACCGACCTGGCAACGATTGCGATGAGGATCGAGGAGCTCGAGGCCGATCTCCTGCTCTACGTGGTGGACAAGCGGCAGGCCGACCACTTCGTCCAGTTGTTCCGAGCCGCCGAGTTGGCCGGGATCGTCCCTACCGGAACCCGACTCGAGCACATCTGGTTCGGGACCATGAATGGGCCGGACGGGAAGCCGTTCAAGACCAGAGAAGGCGGTGTGGTCCGGCTCGGTGACGTGATCCAGATGCTCACCGACGCCGCCCGGCGCCGACTCGACGAGGCCCACCTCGCAGAGGACTATCCGCCCGCGGAGCGGGACCGGATCGCGGCGATGGTCGGGGTTGCCGCGCTCAAGTTCGGGGACCTGATCAACAACCGGGCCTCCGACTACGTGTTCGACCTGGAACGTTTCAGCTCGTTCGAGGGAAAGACCGGCCCTTACCTGCAGTACGCATCGGTGCGGATCAAGTCCATCCTGCGCCGGGCCGAGGAGGCGAGCATCTCGGCGGGCACCATGGCCCCGCCGGGCGTCGACGTCGAGCGCGATCTGGTCCTGGACCTGCTTCGCCTTCCCGAAGTTGTCCAGCGGGCGATCGACCTCCGCGCCCCCAACCACATCGCCGAGTTCGCCTACGGGGTCGCCACACGGTTCAACCGGTTCTATGACACCTGTCACATCCTCTCCGAGCCCGACCCGTTGCGGCAGGCGTCGTGGCTGGCCCTGTCGACGT
>JBIOVB010000030.1:0-34504 GCA_044867525.1 Acidimicrobiia bacterium
AACTCTTCCAGGGAGAACGGCTTCGTCAGGTAGTCGTCGCCGCCCTGGCGGAATCCGACTCTCAGATCGTCGATGTCATCCCGAGCAGTGAGAAAGATCACCGGGATCTGGATCCCGTCGCGCCGGATCCGACGACAAACCTCGAAGCCATCGAGTTCGGGCATGTTCACGTCGAGGACGACCAGGTCCGGCGTGTCGGTCTTGATAGTGCGGAGGGCGTCGAGGCCGTTGCTGTCGCTGCGAACCGAGTATCCGGCGAAGCGAAGAGCGCTGGAAATCAGGTCAGTGATCGACTCCTCGTCGTCCACGACGAGGATGTCGGCGGAATGTTCTTGACCGGCGGTCATACCTCGCCAAGGTAGTTCCAGTTCCTGAGAGCTTCCTGAGAGCTCGATGAGAAGAGTCCATGGGGGGGTCACCCACCTCATCGACATCCCACTCGAGGCGCGACTTGTCGATGGGATGATCCTGATCACCGGCTCGACCGACATCAGCTTCGCCGACTACGGGGTGACCGTTGCCAGCACCCCGGTGGTGCTCTCGGTCGAGGACGGCGGCATCCTCGAGTCCAGCTCTGGCTCGGCACCGCTTGAGCCAGACGCAGATGCTGGGCAGGTTAGGTTCCCGCCGTGCCCAGCCAGAGCTTCCAACACTCGTCGTTGGCCGCCGCCCCCGTGGCCAGGGTGTGGGCGTCGCTCGACGATCCCAAGAGCTGGGAGGCGATCTCCGGCGTCGACCGGGTCTTGAACCACCTGGTCGACGAAAAGGGCCATCTCCAAGGTTTCTCCTTCGAGAGCGTGGCCGCCGGGAAGAAATACATAGGGCGGGCCACTCCTGCCGGCCGCGAGCCCCAGAAGATGGTGGCATGGGACATCGAGACCTCGGAGATGCGGGGACGGGTGATGGTCAGCCTGGCGCCTCTCGAAGGGGAGACCCGGGTTCACGTCACTCTTCGTGCCGAGAGCGTCGGCATGCTCTCTGCTGTGTTCTTCCCGGTGATCGCCTCTGCCATCGGCGAGGGATTCCCGGAGGCCGTCGAGGATTTTGCCCGGACTCTTGCCGGATCATGACCCTTCTTCGGCAGCCAGTCTCTCCGCGACATCCACGGCCTCGGCACGGCCACCCTCTGCGATCTCGGCGCGGTCGGTGATCAGGGTCACCTGGTTGTTCAGGACCTGAAGGAACCCACCATGGACCCCGATGGTGGTCCGGGCGCCGCTCTCATCCTCGACGATCACGGCGCCGGTGGCGAGAGCCCCCATCAAAGGCTCGTGGTTGGCCATGATCCCCAACTCGCCGTCGGGGGTCTTGGCGAGGACGAAGACGGCTTGGCCGCTCCAGACCGTGGCCTCGGGCGAGACCACATCGACCTGAAAGGTGTTGGCCATCCAGAATCACCCGGCCACGAGACGGCAGCCGTGGGCGACCGGCGTCTGTTCGCCCGTGGCATCCATGACGCGGTGAGCTCGACCCACCGCTGGGGTGAGGGTCGCCGTGGGCGAAGTCGGCCACCAATTCAAGCCGCTGCTCCCTTGGTGAGCTCGCCGGCCTTCCGCTCCACGTCCTCGCGGCCGCCGACCATGTAGAAGGCCTGCTCCGGGTACTGGTCCATGTCCCCGTCGAGCACCGCCTTGAAAGAGGCGATGGTCTCCTCGAGTGGGGTGTAGATCCCGGCCTGGCCGGTGAACTGCTCGGCGACGAACATGGGCTGGGCAAAGAAGCGCTGGATGCGCCTGGCCCGGCCCACCACCAACTTGTCCTCCTCGGAGAGCTCGTCGATCCCGAGGATGGCGATGATGTCCTGGAGGTCCTTGTAGCGCTGCAGCACCCTCTGCACCTCGGTGGCCACGAAGTAGTGGTCGGCGCCCACCACCTGTGGGTCGAGAGCCCGGCTCGACGAGTCGAGTGGGTCGACCGCCGGGTAGATCCCAAGCGCAGTCAACGGCCTCGAGAGCACCGTGGTGGCGTCGAGATGGGCGAAGGCTGTGTGCGGGGCGGGGTCTGTGATGTCGTCGGCAGGGACGTAGATCGCCTGCAGCGAGGTGATCGACCGGCCCTTGAGGGAGGTGATCCGCTCCTGGAGGAATCCCATCTCGTCGGCGAGGGTGGGCTGATAGCCGACCTCGGATGGCATCCGTCCCAGCAGGGTGGACACCTCGGACCCGGCCTGGGTGAAGCGGAAGATGTTGTCGATGAACAACAGCACGTCCTGGCGCTGAACGTCGCGGAAGTACTCGGCCATTGTCAGCGCGGAGAGTGCGACCCGGAGCCGGACCCCAGGGGGCTCGTCCATCTGGCCGAACACCAGGGCCGCCTTCTCGATGACACCCGACTCCTGCATCTCGAGATACAGGTCGTTGCCCTCCCTGGTCCGCTCCCCCACCCCGGCGAAAACCGAGACCCCACCGTGCTGGGTGGCAACCCGGTTGATCATCTCCTGGATGAGGACGGTCTTGCCTACACCGGCACCGCCGAACAGCCCGATCTTGCCGCCCTGGAGATAGGGGCAGATCAGGTCGAGGACCTTGATCCCGGTCTCGAACACCGTTTTCTGCGGCTCCACGTCTTCGAACGCTGGCGGGGTGCGGTGGATCGGCCATCGAGGGTCGGAGAAGTCCTGATCCGGCGAGTCCAGGGAGTCGCCCCAGACATTGAAGATATGGCCAAGCGTCTGGTCGCCCACAGGGACCGTGATCGGGCCACCGGTGTTCTGCACCACTGCACCACGGGTCAGCCCATCGGTGGGAGCGAGAGCGACCGCTCGCACCTGGCTGTCGCCGAGATGCTGGGCTACTTCGGCGATGACCCTCCGGCTCTGACCACCGACCTCGAAGTCGACGGTGATCGCGTGCAGGATCTCGGGCATGCCCTCCGGCGGGAACTCGACGTCAACCACCGGGCCTGCCACCTTGACGATCCTGCCCACGCTCCTTGGGTCACTCATCTGCTGTCTCCATTGCTTGGTTTCGAATCTTTGCTCATCGCGACTGCCCGGCCAGGGCCTCGGCGCCACCCACGATCTCGGAGATGGCTGTCGTGATCTCGGCCTGACGGGCCCGGTTGGCCTGCACGCTGAGAACCCTGATCAGGTCCTCGGCATTGTCGGTCGCCGCCTTCATCGCCCGGCGCCGCGCACTGTGCTCCGAGGCCGAGGCCTCGAGGAGAATGTTGAAGATCGTGCCCTCGACGTAACGGGGAAGCAGGCGGTCGAGTATCTCCTCCGGTGACGGCTCGAATTCGTAGGACACCCGCGGCGCGTCGTCGCTGGCCTCCGGTGGCGTGATCGGGAGCAGGTCGAGCCTGGTCGGAGTCTGGGTCATCGCCGACTGGTAGCGGGTGAAGAACACCTCCACCGCATCGATGTGCCCGGTGGCAAAGGCGGCCATCGCCGATGCAGCGACCGCTCTGGCATCTCCATATCCGGGCGTGTCGGTGACCCCGAGATAGGCGTTCTCGATCCGGTACCCCCGGTAGCGGAAATAGGCCTGCGCCTTCTTTCCCACGGCATAGAGGACCACGTCCTTGCCCTCACGGTCGAGGGCGCGGATCCTCGACTCGGCGAGACGAATCACGTTCGATGCGTAGGCGCCGGCCAGCCCACGGTCAGAGGAGACGATGACCATTCCCACGGTCTTCACCTCCCGCCGCTCCAACAAGCGGTGCTTGTGCCCGGCGCCGGCCGTTGCCACGTTCTCGATGACCTCGATCAGCTTGGCGGTGTACGGCTTGGAGGCGTTGACCCTGGCCTGGGCCTTGGGTATTCGGCTGGTGGCGATCAGCTCCATGGCGCGCGTGATCTTCTTGATCGCCTCGACGCTCCTGATCCTGCGTCGCGTGTCCCGAAGCTGGGCCGAGGCCATGCTCCTGCCCTACTCCTCGACCCGGGAGCCCTCGAAGGTCTCCTTGAACTCATTGATCGCGGCGTCGACGGTCGCGGCCTCGGGGAGCTTGCCGGTGTCCCTGATCTCGGTGAGCAGGCCGGGGTGGCGGCTGACGAAGAACTGGCGCAATCCGTCCTCGAAGCGGCGGATGTCGGCGATGTCGATCTCATCCATCAGACCCTCGGTCACGGCGTAGATCACGATGACCTGCTCTTCGACCGGCACCGGGGAGGCCTGGCGCTGCTTGAGGACCTCGACCACCCGCCGACCTCGCTCCAACTGGGCCAGGGAGGTGGCGTCGAGCTCGGAGCCGAATTCGGCGAAGGCGGCCAGCTCCCGGAACTGGGCCAGGTTGAGGCGGAGCGGGCCGGCGATCTTGCGCATCGCCGCCACCTGGGCGGCGCCGCCCACCCGGGAAACGGAGGTCCCGGCGTTGAGGGCGGGCCTGATCCCCTGATAGAAGAGGTCGGTCTCCAGAAAGCACTGGCCGTCGGTTATCGATATCACGTTGGTCGGGATGTACGCCGAGATGTCGTTGGCCTTGGTCTCGATCACCGGGAGACCGGTCATCGAGCCCGCTCCCAGCTCGTCGGAGAGCTTGGCGCACCGCTCCAGGAGCCGGCTGTGCAGGTAGAAGACGTCCCCGGGATAAGCCTCCCGCCCCGGTGGGCGTCGCAGGAGCAACGAGATCTCTCGGTAGGCCACGGCCTGCTTGGACAGATCGTCGAACATGACCAGGGCGTGCTCGCCGTTGTACATCCAGTGCTGGCCGATCGCCGACCCGGCATATGGGGCGTACATCTGGAGGGCTGGAGCGGCGGACGCCGGGGCGTTGACCACCACCGTGTACTCCATCGCACCGTGCTCCTCCAACGTGGAGACGATCTCGGCCACCGTGGAGGCTTTCTGCCCGATGGCCACGTAGATGCACTTGACCTCGTTCTTGGTCCCCTGGTTGACCTTCTGATTGATGATCGTGTCGACCAGGATGGCGGTCTTCCCGGTCTGGCGGTCGCCGATGATCAGCTGGCGCTGGCCGCGGCCGATCGGGGTCATGGAGTCGATCGCCTTGATCCCGGTCTGCAACGGCTGGTTGACCGGCTGGCGCTGAACGACCGAGGGAGCCTGGGTCTCGAGGAGCCGGCGCTCGGTCGAGTTGATCGGCCCCTTGCCGTCGACCGGATTGCCGAGCGGGTCGATAACCCGCCCCAGGAGGGCGTCGCCGACCGGGACCGAGAGCACGGTGCCGGTCTGCTTGACCGGGTCCCCCTCCTGGATATGGCTCGCCTCACCGAGGAGAACCACCCCGAGGTCCTCTTCGTCGATGTTGAGAGCCACCCCGATCAGGCCGCCGGGGAACTCGAGCAGCTCGGAGGCCATGGCGGTCGGCAGGCCGTCGACACGGGCCACGCCGTCTGCGACCGACGTCACATAGCCAACGGTCTCCTTGTCCAGCTCGGGCTCCCAGCCCGCGAGCTGGTCGCGCAACGAACTGGTGATCTGATCTGCGGTAATCGTCAACTCTGACATGAGACTCCTACTGGCTCAACACGGCATGGCGGACCTGGCTCATGGCGTGGGCGAGGCTGCCATCGATGACGACATCACCGACCCGAGCCACGATCCCGCCAACGACGGACTCGTCGACGATGACTTTGACCTCGACGCGCTTGCCGGTGGCCCTGCCCAGCGCAGCGGCCAGGCGCTCGACGGTGGCGTCGTCCAGCGGGACGGCTGATCGCACCTCGGCAACCGCCCGATCCCGTGAGGCCGCGGCTTTCTCCACGAAGGCCCTGGCGACGGCGGGGATGTCGCCGGATCGGCCCTGGCCGACGATGAACTGGACCAGTCCGAGGGTGAGCCTGGATGCCCGGCTCCCGATCAGATCGTCGACAACGGCCTGCTTCTTCTCCAGTGGCAGTTGGGGATCGGTCAGTGTGGACCGCAGCTCCGGGGACTTCTCCAACGCTTGCCCGATGGCGAGAAACTCGGTCTCGACGCGGTCCAGCTCGTCCTCGGCCTGAGCGAGGTCGAAGACCGCAGTGGCGTATCCGCTGACCCGATCATCCACTACAGGCGCTCCAGGTCGGCCAGATAGCGATCGATGAGGTCCTGCTGAATCTTGTCGTCGAGGGACCCGCCGACGATCTTCTCCGCGAGACCAACCGATATCTCGCCCACCTCACGCTTGGCGTCGGCCAGGGCTCGGGCCTTCTCGGTCAGTGCCTCCTCCCGGGCCTTGGCCAGGGTCTGGGCCGCCTCTTCTTCGGCTCGGGCCGCGATGTCGGCCTTGAGCTGTTCGCCGGCCTGGCGGGCCTCGTCGATGATCCGGTTCCCCTCGCTCTTGGCCTCGGCGAGCTGGGCCTTGTAGTCGGCGAGCAGGCTCTCAGCCTGGCGCTTAGCCTCCTCGGCCTCGGTCAACTGGCCGGTGATCGCCTGCTGGCGCGCCTCCAGGGTCTTGTTGATGGTGGGCAGCGCCCATTTCCACACGAAGAAGAAGACGATGAGAAAGGCCAGGACGCCGGCGATCAGCTCCTCGGTGTGTGGCAGCACCAAGCTGAGGCCGCCGGACGACTCTCCGCCTTCCTCGGTGGCCAGCACGGCCACGGCACTCAAGAACTGCATGGCGGTTCCTTAACCCGCGGATGCGATGAAGAAGAGGACGAAGCCGATCAGCGCCAATGCCTCGGTGAGGGCGATGCCCAGGAACATGGTGGTCCGAATCGTGCCCTGCATCTCGGGCTGGCGGGCCATGGCGGTGATCGCGTTGCCGGCCACGATGCCGATGCCGATGCCGGGGCCGACAGCGCCCAGGCCGTACCCGATCAGGGCGAGTGCTCCCGTGAGGGCCTCGATGTTGCCTTCCATTCTCTCTTTCTCCTTAATGCTCGAAGTGGATGGACGATTCGATGTAGATCGCGGTCAGCAGCGTGAAGATGTAGGCCTGGAGCACGGCGATCAGGATCTCCAGGAGATACATGAAGATGCCGAGAGCGAACCAGAAGATTCCGATGGTGCCCTTGAGGCCGATCTCGGGGATGGCGGCGAGGAAGACGACACCGGACCCGAGCAGCAGTGTGAGCATGAGGTGCCCGGCCACCATGTTGGCGAAGAGCCGGACGGCCAGCGTGATCGGGCGCAGCAGGAAGATCGAGACCAGCTCGATGAGACCGACAAGCCACCTGAGGCCGATGGGAACCGCCTTCGGCCATGCGGTGTCGATCAGGTATCTGAAATGGTTCTTGGAGAACCCGACGATCACGAAGATCCAATAGGTGACCAAGGAGAGGAACGCCGGGATAGCCATCCGGGACGTGACCGGGAAGTTGACGATCGGGGTGACCGAGAACAGGTTGCCCACGAGGAGAAAGGAGAACATCGCCAGCAAGTAGGGCACGTACCTGGTCGATTCCGGGCCGATCACATCCCTGCCGATGCCGTCCCGGACGAACCCGACCATGCCCTCCATGGCTACGCCGAATTTGGATGGGACCAGCCGCTGCTGGCGGAGCCCGAAATAGAAGAGGCCGAGGACGATGAAGGCCGCGACGAACATCAGGATCTCGGTGCGGGTCACCTCGAAGCCGCCAATGGTGAAGATCGTGGGGAACTCGAAGAGCTCGGTCACGTTGGCCGGTGCGCAGATCACCTCGTTGGCGACGTCGCATTCCGCGGCGAGGATCATCGTGGCCAACTGAGCTCCCTTTCCCTGCTTCTCGAGATCGAGACCGCCTCCCACGTGAGCAGAGCGAAGTACGCCACCACCGCCGAGACCCCGAAGGCGATCCGGTCGACCTCGACCAGGCTGGCGATGAGGTAGACCGCGCCGACGAACAAGCCGAGACGCAGGAAGAATCCGATCAGAGCGGCGGCATGATAAGCCTGGAGGCTGATCCTTGCCGAAATCGAGAGGATCGCTCCGGCAAGGAGGAAATTGGCGACGACGACGACCACTCCGAGCGCGGCGCTCCATGCGCCGTCCCACCCCCGGAGCAGACCGAACACCAGCACCAGGACCGGGCCCACGTAGACACCCCTGGCCACCGTGTCCCGGGCCAGGTTGGCCTCGATGGCCGGGCCGTGCTCCAGGCTCATCTCGGCGGGCCCTCCTCGATCTGCTTGGAGTACCGCCAAACGTTGAGGAAACCGGAGTAGATGCCGGCCAGGCTCCCGACCACCACCAGCCAGGGCTCAGTGCCCAGCCAGGAGTCGGCAAGCAAGCCGATCAGCATCCCGGAGAGGATCGAGGCGAGGAAGGAGCCGGGCTGCGACCAGCCTTCGCTCATGGCGCGTCCGATGGATTCGTTGGTCGTGTCTTGATTCATCTGCTTGTGAATCTGTTCACAAAGTCTAGGAAGCGCCAGGCGTCAAGGGAAATCGAACCTAGCAGGGGTCGGCCGTGGCTCCATCGCGGTGGTCGAGGGGTCAGACGTGACCCGCGAAGTCGGCGGGGTAGGGCGGAAAGCTCGAGGCCAACTCGGAAACCCTGCCGGACACTTCATCGAGAACCCCCGGTTCCTCACGGTTCTGCAGCGCCCTCGCGATCAGTGCCGCCACCTCGGTTGCCTCCCCTTCCCTCATCCCCTGGGTGGTCATCGCCGGAGTCCCCATTCGCAACCCCGAAGCCCGGTACGGGGGTCGGGGGTCGAAGGGAATGGTGTTGAAGTTGAGAGTGACCCCTACGCCGTCGAGGAGCCGGGCGGCGTCCTTACCGGTCAGATCCTCGTCGACCGAGCGGAGGTCCACCAGGAAGAGATGATTGTCGGTGCCGCCAGACACCACGCGCACCCCTTCGCCTTGGATCGACGAAGCCATCGCAGCCGCATTGGCCACGATCTGATCGGTGTAGGACTTGAACTCCGGCTGCTGCGCCTCGTGGAAACAGACTGCCTTGGCTGCGATCTGGGACTCGATGGGGCCGCCCTGCACGTTGGGGAACACGGCCTTGTCGATGGCGGCGGCCCAGGGCTCCCGGCTCAGGATCAGCCCGCCCCTCGGCCCCCGCAGCGCCTTGTGCGTCGTCCCGGTCACTATGTCGGCGTGCGGCACAGGCGAGGGGTGGGACCCGCCCGCCACCAGGCCGATGAAATGTGCGGCATCGACCATGAAGATGGCGCCGACCTCGTCGGCAATCGATCGGAAGCCCTCGTAGTCGAGTGTGCGCGAATAGGCGGAGTATCCGGCGAGGACGATTTTTGGCTTGTGCTCCAACGCCAGAGAGCGGACCTCGTCCATGTCGATCAGCTCGGTCTCCGGGTCTACCCCGTATGCCACGAACTCGTAGTAGAGGCCGGAGAAGTTGACCGGTGACCCATGGGTCAGATGCCCGCCCTGATCCAGTCGCATCCCCAGGACCTTGTCCCCGGGCTCGAGCAAGGAGAAGTAGACACCCATGTTGGCCTGAGCCCCGGAGTGCGATTGCACATTGGCGTGCTCGGCCCCAAACAGCTCTTTGGCCCGGTCGATGGCCAGCTGCTCCATCTCGTCGACCACCTGACAGCCCTCGTAGTAACGGCGCCCCGGATAGCCCTCGGCGTATTTGTTGGTGAACACCGACCCCGATGCCGCCATCACCGCAGGCGAGGCGAAGTTCTCCGACGCGATGAGGTGGATGTGCGAGTTTTGCCGCTCCAGGTCTTTGCGGATGAGCCCGGCGATCGCCGGATCGACCTTCTCCAGAGATTCCATCGAGATCATCATCTGAGCGTAACGATTAGGGAGTCACCCCTCATCCGGCGTAGCTCCGGCGGACCGGCGTCTGTTCGGCCCGAGGGCTGTGACCCGCAACGGCGTCCCCAGGAAGACGCACCAGGTCTGCCGAGGGCCGAAGTCCGCCGGCAATCAAATGACCACCGGGCCCTGGCGGAGAACGACCGGCTCGACACCGGTGGCATCGACCACCGTGGAAGCCTCCCCGCCGGGTGCCGTGCCCTCGAGGTAGACGGGGATCCGGGAGCCGAAAACCGCCCGAGCCTCGGTGTCGCTCATCGCCTCGGTGCCGCCGCTGACGTTCGCCGAGGTCACAGCCAAAGGACCGACGACTCCCAACAACTCGATTGCAACCGGGTGGTCCGGGACCCGGAGCCCCACGGTGAACCGCTGGGCGTCGCCAACCCATTCGGCCAGGATCACCTTGGGGGTCACCACCAAGGTCAGTGCACCGGGCCAGTGCCGCGAGGCCAAGTCCGCGGCAAAGCCTTCGATCTCGCCGATATCAGTCGCCTGCTCCACGGATGCCACAAGCAGCCCGATCGGCTTGTGCTCTGGGCGTCCCTTGAGGTCGAAGAGTCGCGCGATCGCTGTCTCGTTCAGCGGATCAGCCCCGATCCCATAGACCGTGTCGGTTGGGATCCCCACCACCTCGCCGGCGCGAACCGCGACCGTCGCGGCCTCGAGGCTCAAGGCTTAACGGCCACCAAATAGCGGTCGCGCCCGGTCAGATCCTGACGCACCACCACCGGAAGATCGGGGAAAGAGCTGGAAGCAGACACACCCTGGTTCTCCCCGATCTCACAAATCAGGACTCCACCGGGCCGGAGCCACTGCCCAGCAGTGTCCCCGATCCTCTCGATCACCTCGAGGCCCGAAGGCCCCGCCACCAATGCGACCCGCGGCTCCAGCTGGACATCTCGGGGCAGTCCGGCGAAGTCGACTTCGGCGACGTAGGGCGGGTTGGCAACGATGAGATCGACCAAGCCCAGGATCGATGCCGGGAGAGGGTCGAACAGGTCACCATCGGCCAGGTAGATCTGAAGCCCCGTCTTGTGACGGTTTATGGCGGCCACCTCCAAAGCCTCGGACGAGATGTCGGTCGCGAACACGGCGGCGGCCGGAAACGTCTGTTTCAACGCAAGCGCCAAGGCCCCGGACCCGGTGCACAGGTCGACGATCACCTCGGGTGCCCGCACCATGCGCACCGCCAGATCGAACAGGCCCTCGGTCTCCGGTCGGGGGATCAAGACCCTGTCGTCGACGGTGAGATCGAGCGAAGCGAACGCCGCGGTGCCTTCGATGTATTGGAGAGGCTCGCCGGCGAGCCTGCGCGCCACCAGCTCATCGATCGATTGGCCGGCTCCGGCAACCGCTTCGAGTCGCTTCCTCTCGTGTTCCGGGATCGCTCCCATGGCGGCGAAGAGTCTTACACCCTCGTCAATCCCCTGTGGGATTGACTACCTGGTGCGCTCGTTGCTGGGTACATTGGCTTCGGGTTGGGGTTGTAGCGAGCGCCGAAGCCGCCTCGCAGGAGTCGAATGATGAAAGATGTGAAGAGGGTCCTCGTCGCCGACGACTCCGACACTGTGACCACTCTTCTGGTCACTGCCTTGCAGCTCGAGGGCTACGAGGTCGAGAGTGCGGCCAACGGCGTCGAAGCCTACGAGAAGGGCCTGTCCGGCGACTTCGACCTGGTGATCCTGGATCAACTCATGCCGGGCCTCCTCGGTTTGGAGATCATCGACCGTTGGCATCAGGAGGGGCACGACTTCCCGGTGCTGATGCTGTCCGGCGTGGACGACGACCGAACCGTCGTCAGCAGCCTCGACCTGGGAGCCGTCGACTTCGTGCGCAAGCCATTCCGTCTGCCAGAGCTGATGGCGCGAATCAGGCAGCGGCTGCCCGCCTGAGAACTCCGGGCGCTCTCAATAGCCCCTCCCTGACAGCCGATGTACCTGTCTAGACGCAATGGACACGACAAAGATCGGCCTGATCGCGGTTGGGCTAGTCCTCGGTATCGACCTCCTGCTCCTCATCGGGTTGGTGACGCTGAAGGCAGTCCACCGGCATCGCACAAAGCGACACGAGGAACGTCGTGCTCGCTATCTGGTGCTGCTCAGCCGGCATCTCTCGTTCAAGCATCACACCGATCCCTTTCCTGCCGACGCAGCTGACAACGAGGCCTTCCTCGACGCCGTGATCGACATGCGCAACATCGTCACCGGTGTCGAGATCGAAACGCTCGCCGGGATCATGGACAGAGTCGGGCTGGTACAGCATCAGGCAGCGCGCTTGCGGCGCCGGTTCTGGGTAGGGCGAAGACTTCGTGCGGCAGTGGCCCTCGCCGAGCTCGGCGAGGAATCGACCGCCCCGGTCCTCATCGAGTTTCTCGACGACCCCGAGCCGGAGATCCGGATCCAATGCGCCCGGGGCCTGGGTCGGATCAAGCACACGGCTGCCATCGATGCGATCCTGGAGCGGTTCAGCTTCGAGGAGCCCTGGGTGAGGGCCCGATTCGCCGACACACTCGTTGCATTCGGAGCCAAGGCGACATGGCCCCTCGTTGCCTACATCAGGGTCAACATGGGCCACGACGACAACCGGGGTGTGATCGAAGCGATCAGGGTCCTGGGAACGATCGGAGATCGCGAGGTCGGCCCGACACTGGCCGGTGTGCTCCGGATCGCCAGTGACGTCGAGGTGGCCCTGGCCACCATCGAGTCTTTGGGTCTAGTGGGCGGACCGATGGCGATCCCGCCATTGAGCTCCAGCCTGGGCTCATCGGACTGGCGGGTACGTGCCAAGGCCGCCACCTCCCTTGGCCAGATTGGTGACCCTTCGGTCAATCTCTCCCTGGCATCGTGTCTCGAGGACCCCGACTGGTGGGTCCGTCGGAACAGTGCGGCGGCGCTGGCGTCACTGCCTGAGGGCTCCGATCTCCTATTTGCAGCAATCGGCTCGGCGGATCGATTTGCCAGGGATGCGGCGGCCGAGGCCCTCGCCGACTCGGGCGACCTGACCGCAGCACGAGAGCGGATCACTAACGGCGCAGGATCCGATCTGGACCGGCTGCTGGTCGACTACGTGTCCGACAAAGCGATGGTCGCCTCGTGATCCTCCAAGTCCTGCGCTGGGTCGGATATCTCACCCTCATCTACTTCATCCTGATGCAGTCCTACATGATCTGGCTCGGACTTCGGTCGGCGGTGGTGGTGAGGAGGGCGCGTCACCTCGAGCGCTTCGGGCGGGTTTCGGCCATGCTCTCCAGCCAGACATCGCCCCCGGTTTCGATCGTGATTCCCGCATACAACGAAGCGGCGGGGATCGTCGATGCCGTCCGGTCGATGTCGATCGTCGGATATCCCCGCTTCGAGATCGTCGTCACCAACGACGGCTCCACGGACGAGACACTGCAGACCCTGATCGACGCATTCCACCTGGAAAAGGTCCGAATCCCATATCGGCCCGACATCGAGACCGCGGAGGTGACGGGGATCTACCGGGGCCGGGGCAGTGTCGACATCACGGTCATCGACAAAGCAAACGGAGGGCGGGCCGATGCGCTGAACGCGGGGATCAACGCGGCCCGCTACCCGTATGCGCTGTGCACCGACGCCGATGTGATCCTCGACTCCAATTGCCTGGTGGGTGCGATGCGCCGGGTGGTCGAGGACCGAGAGCGCACCATCGCAGTCGGGGGGAACATCAGGCCCCTCAACGGGAGCAAGGTCGAGCTCGGCCATCTGATAAGGACCGGAGTGCCCCGGAAGCTGGTCCCGAGGATGCAAATCCTCGAGTATCTCCGCACGTTTCTCGCCAGCCGGCCTGCGTGGTCGAGGATGGAGGCGTTGCCTCTCGTGTCCGGCGCCTTCGGGATCTGGAAGCGATCGGCGGTGATCGCGGTGGGTGGATTCAGCAGCGGGCACATGGGTGAGGACATGGACCTCACGATGCGCCTTCATCGCTACCACATGGACAATCAAATCCCCTACCGCATCGTCTACGAGCCATCGGCGGTGATCTGGACCGAGGTGCCCGATAGCCTTCGGGTACTCAAGCGACAAAGGATTCGATGGCACCGCGGGCTGATGACCGCGGTCAAGGATTTCATGCCGATGACCTTCAACCCCCGTTACGGGAAGGTGGGGATGGTCACCTGGGCGGCGATGTTCCTCTTCGAGTACCTGGCGCCGATCATCGAGTTCGTCGGTTGGATCACGATCCCGGTGGCACTCCTGCTGGGCGCCCTCAACCTGACCTCCCTGGTCATCCTGCTCACGCTGGCATTCGGGGTTGGGCTGCTCAACTCGCTCGTGGCACTCGCGCTCGACGAGCCCTACGGCTACTTCCAGTCGCCGGCGGACACCGCCCGGCTCCTCATCATGGTCCTGATAGAGAATTTCGGGATGCGCCAGATCACGGTCGCCTGGAGGATTCGGGCATTGATCGGCGGGAGCGCCACGAAGGCCTGGGGCAACATGGAGCGCAAAGGGGTGGCCAACCTCGGCGCTGGCGGGTGAGGAGGTGTTGATTGCGGCCAACCCGGCCGACCGGCGTCTGTTTGGCCGAGGATCGACCAGCGCGGCTCAGACGAACAGCGGGGCTAGATGTTGTGCCTCGGCCAAAGTCGGCCGGCAATCAAAGCCGCCGACCGGCGTCTGTTTGGCCGAGGATCGACGAGCGCGGCTCAGACGAACAGCGGAGCTAGATGTTGTGCCTCGGCCAAAGTCGGCCGGCAACAAAGCCGCCGGCAATCACCCAGTCAGCTGGGTGGCCTGCTCCTCGGCAGCCATCGCATCCACGAGGTCGTCGAGGTCCCCCTCCAGCACCTGGTCTAGTCGTTTCAGGGTCAGCCCGATCCGGTGGTCGGTGACCCGGTTGTCCTTGTAGTTGTAGGTCCGGATCTTCTCCGACCGCCCACCGCTGCCCACCTGGGAGCGCCTCGCCCCGGCCACCTCCGATTGCTGTCGCTCCACTTCCAATTGATAGAGCCGGGCACGAAGGATCCGCATCGCCTTCTCCTTGTTCTGGAGCTGGCTCTTCTCGTCCTGGCAGGTGACCATCTGCCCGCTGGGGAGATGGGTGATACGCACCGCGGAGTCCGTTGTGTTGACCGACTGCCCTCCCGGACCGGTCGAGCGGTAGACGTCGATCTTCAAGTCGTTGGGGTCGATCTCGACTTCGATCTCCTCTACTTCGGGGAGCACGGCCACGGTGGCTGTCGAGGTGTGGACCCTCCCTTGTGACTCGGTCTTGGGGACCCGCTGCACGCGGTGCACCCCCGCCTCGTATTTCATGCGGGAGTAGGCACCACGGCCCTTCACCGCGACCGTGACCTTGTCGAACCCGCCGGCCTCAGACGGTGAAGAGTCCATGGCCTCGATGCGGAACCCGTGGCGGTCGGCATATCGCTCGTACATCCGCAGCAGGTCGCCGGCCCAAATCGCGGCCTCGTCTCCTCCAGCAGCGGATCGGATCTCGACTATGACGTCCTTTGAGTCGTTGGGGTCGGTCTGGGTGAGGGCGCTCTTGATCCGTTGCTCGATCTGCTCCACCTCCTCGGCGAGGTCTCCGGCGAGGCGCGCCATATCCGGATCCTCGGAGAGGTCCTTGGCATCGCTCAGATCCTGTGAGGCCGCACGCCACCGCCTTATCTCGGCAACGAGGTCACGGAGGTCGGCATGGCGCTTGCCGAGCTCGGCGAGCCGCGCCGGGTCGGCATGAGACTCAGGGTCGGCAAGGGACGCCTCGGTGTCGGCAAAGACCGACTCGATGTCCTCGAGCCTGGCCACGAGCGCCTGGTCCATCAACTGTCCGTCTGGGTGGAGACGGCCATCGTCGAAGCCCGGACAGCCATCGCGACCTGGGGAACACCGCCCCGGTTCACCACTTCTTCCGCAGTCTCGTCATCGAGCGCCACCAGCAGGCTGGAGATCGCCACCTCCACCTGGCCCTCATCGGGGACCCGGGTCGTCAGCTTCTGCAGCCAGATGCCGGGAGCGGCGAGGGCTTTGGCCAGCCAGCCCGAGCTTCGGGTGCCGGACCATCGGAGCAACTCGTACGCGATGCCGGCGATGATCGGGATCCCGACGAGCCGCGAGGTGATCAGGAACACCCAGCCGGGACGGCCGAACACCGAGAAGAAGACGATGGAGCCCAGGACCACGATGAGGAGGAACGAGGTCCCACACCGGGGGTGCTCGGGCGGGTAACGCTTCACCGACTCGATACTCAGGGGCTCCCCGGCCTCATAGGCGTGGATCGACATGTGCTCCGCGCCGTGATATTCGAAGACCCGGCCGATCTCATCGGAGCGGCCGATCGCCCAGATGTAGCCGACGAAGAGGGCGAGCCGGAGAATGCCTTCGAGTACGTTGAAGAGCAGGCCGGAATCCCCCGAGATGAACCCGGCGACCAGCGCGGGGAGGACGATGAAGAGCCCGGCGAAGATCAGCACCGCCACTGCCATCGTCCAGCCGATCTGCGAAGAGGTGAGCGGCTCCTCCTCTTCCCCCGCCGCCTTCTCTGCCGACCAGGAGAGGGCGCGGAACCCAAGGCTCAAAGATTCCCAGAGCACGAGTATCCCGCGCAGGAATGGGATCCGAGCCCACTCGTTACGCTCGGAGAGGCGGGCCAACTCGTCGCGTCGGGCAATGACCGATTGGTCGGGTTGGCGGACGGCAACCGCCCACGCTCCGGGGGCGCGCATCATCACGCCTTCGATGACTGCTTGGCCCCCGACGGTCTTGGCCGGGTCGATCGGGGCCACCCTGTCGAAATTGGGTTGCTCAGCACTCATAGCGAATGACCATGATCCCAATTACGGGCGGGAATACCCGGCAAACTCACTCGGCGGAGGCGGCCTCGGCGTTTTCCTCGGCCGGTGCCGGCTCCGAGCCCTTGGTGAAGGTGGTCTTGCCGTATCGCCTCTGGAACCGCTCCACACGGCCCCCGGTGTCGACCAGCTTCTGCTTGCCGGTGAAGAACGGATGGCACTCGTTGCAGAGTTCGACGTGCATCTCCCCCGGCTTGGTGCTCTGCGTGGTGAACGTGTTGCCACAGGAGCAGGTCACGTGCGTCTCGGCGTATGTGGGGTGGATATCGGTCTTCACGGCTGGCTCCTGTCTCAGTTCCCGCTGCTCTTGGCGACCTCAGCGAGGAACTCGGGATTGGTCTTGGTGGTCTTCAGGCGGTCGATGAGCAGCTCGAGCGCGGCGCCCGGCTCGAGTGCGAGCAGCACCCGTCGCAGCTTCCACACCTGGGTGAGCTCCTTCTGATCGAACAGGAGCTCTTCCTTCCTTGTTCCCGATGCCTCGATGTCGATGGCCGGGTAGATGCGTTTGTCCGCCAGCTTGCGGTCGAGGCGGAGCTCCATGTTCCCGGTGCCCTTGAACTCCTCGAAGATGACTTCGTCCATCTTGGAGCCGGTCTCGACGAGCGCGGTTCCGAGGATCGTCAGGGATCCCCCTTCCTCGATGTTCCGGGCGGCTCCGAAGAAGCGCTTCGGCGGATAGAGGGCCTGCGAGTCGACACCACCGGAGAGGATCCGGCCTGAAGCCGGAGTCGCCAGGTTGTGTGCCCGGGCGAGCCGGGTGATCGAGTCGAGAAGGATCACGACGTCGGTGCCCATTTCCACGAGACGCTTGGCTCTTTCCAATGCGAGCTCGGAGATCTGGGTGTGCTCCTCAGCCGGGCGGTCAAAGGTCGAGTAGATGACCTCACCCTTCACAGAGCGCTGCATATCGGTGACCTCTTCTGGCCGTTCGTCGACCAGCACCACCATCAGATAGCACTCGGGGTTGTTGGTGGTGATCGCATGTGCGATCTCTTGGAGGACCGTGGTCTTTCCCGCCTTTGGGGGTGAGACGATCAAGCCCCTTTGGCCCTTTCCGATAGGTGCGATCAGGTCGACGATTCGGGTCAGGATCCCGTTGGACTTGTTCTCGACCTCGAGGCGCAGCCGTTGATCGGGGAAGAGGGGGGTCAGTGACTCGAATCTGGGCCGGCCCATGGCCTCGTCGGCGGTCATCCCGTTGACCTTGTCGATCCGGACGACGGCGGGGAACTTCTCCTTGGAGCGCGGGGGTCGGATCGGGCCGGAGACGATGTCACCCTTGCGCAGCCGGAACTTGCGAACCTGGTTGGCCGACACGTAGACGTCCTTGTCCCCGGGGAGATACCCGGTCACACGAAGGAATCCGTAGCCCTCGGGGAGGATGTCGAGGAGGCCTTCACGGACCTCGAGATCTTCTTCGGGGATGTACTCGTCGTCCCGCTGTCCTCCGCCACGGCGGCGTCGCCGCTGGCGATTCCCGCGGAACTCGTCGGAGAACTCTCCGCGGTCTTCCTGGCGCGAGCCGGGAACCACCTCGATGGTCACGCTGGAGTCGCCTTCGCCGTCGTCTGAATCACCGTCGGCCTGGCGCTCGGGGCGCGTCGTGACCTGGGGTAGTTCGACGACATCGGACGGCGAACCGTCCTCGGCGACCTGACCGGCGTCGATCAGAGCGCTGATCAGTTTTGATTTCTGGAGACCGTCGGTCTCGATCCCGACCGATTCTGCGATGACACGCAGTTCATCGATCGGCTTGCTCTGGAGTTGAGCTCGTGTGGTCATTGGATCCTTCGCGATTCGTCCCTTGCGGGCTCACTTGGACCGGGATACGCACCATCGCATAGCTATGGGGCAATGCCTCGAATGAGGTATGTGGGTGGGTCGCCGCCGGGTCCCTTGGCGCCGGTGACGAATCACATCGTAGCCAATCGGCGGGGTTGCGCAAAGCAGGCCCGAACCCGTCACCGGATGAGGGCTTCCAGGTCTGATACTTCGGCGTCGATCGAGACCACCCGCTCTGGTCTGCTCGTCAAATCGTCGAACCCTGCGGGCAGCGGAGGCGCCGTGCCCAGATAGGAATTCACGGTCTCTGCGAACTTGGCGGGGTGTGCCGTGCCGACGACCACCTGGGGCCGTTCTGTCAGGTGTTTGGAGCCGACCGACCACGCGGCAGCGGTATGCGGGTCGAGGACATAGTCGGCGTCTTCGTATGTCTGCCTCATGGCTAGACCGATCTCATCGTCGGTCGCAAAGCCGGCGTTGAACTCGCGCCGGGGGTCAGCAGTGAATCGCTCCAGGTTCGAGGGAACTGCAATGTCCATAGCCGGCGCAATCGTTGCCGTCACCGCGCCCTCGCCGATCGCACCCCCGATGACCAGGTCGGTGAGCGCGTGGTTCGCGTTGTTGGCGATCGTGATCTGTCGAATCGGGGCTCCCATTTGCTTTGCCAACCAACAGGAGTACACGTTGCCGAAGTTGCCGGTGGGCACGACGACATCGAATGGCTTCCCGACTCTGGCCGCCAGGTGGATGTAGTAGCCGATCTGGGCTGCGATTCGGGCCCAGTTGATCGAGTTGATCGCCAGCAGGCCGTCGACTCGAAGGAAGGCCTCCTTCACCATGCGCTGGCAATCGTCGAAGTTGCCCCGCACCGCCACCGCCAGAACGTTCTCGTCGGGAACGGTGGTCATCTGACGCCGCTGGAACTCCGACACCATCCCGCCGGGGTACAGGATCACGATGCGCAGTTTGCTTCGGCCACGCACTGCTTCGATCGCGGCCGACCCGGTATCACCGGAGGTGGCTCCGAGGATGGTCGATGGCGAATCGACGTGTCGGTCGAAGAGTCGGCCCAGAACCTGCAGTGCATGGTCCTTGAATGAGAGGGTTGGGCCCCAGAACAGCTCGAAGACCATCCTCTCCCCCACGTTCACCAACGGGGCCACCTCAGGGTGGGCGAATCGGGACGCCGCCAGGTTGACCAGAGGTCCTACCTGCTCGGCGCCGAAGAGGGTGAGGGTCGCCGTCAGCGCCTGCTGGTAGTTCCAATTTCCCCAACCGTCGGGCAGCGTCGGATTCTCCTCGGGGACATAGAGCCCCCCGTCGGGTGCCAGGCCCGCGAGCAACGCGCCCTTGAAGTCGACGGGATCGGCCTCTCCCCGGGTGGACACGTAGAGCACGCGGGGAGGGTAGGAGGGTGGGCGCTAATAGAATCCCCACTTCGTGCTCCCGTAGCTCAGGGGATAGAGCACCGGCCTCCGGAGCCGGGTGCGCAGGTTCGAATCCTGCCGGGAGCGCCTCCAAAATCGCTGGCCGACTTTGGCCGAGGCCACGGCAAACCTCATCCGCAATTCAGGTTCCAACCCCAGGGCCTCGGCCAAACAGACGCCGGTCGGCCAGCAGCTACGCCGTGTGGTCAGTCATCCTGCCGGGAGCGCCTCCAGAATCGCTGGCCGACTTTCGCAGCTTCCGCCGTATCCGGTGTCATTCCTGTCCTCCGGGGTAAATAGAATCCCGAACATGCCACGTGCAATCTGGAAGGGCGCCATCAACTTCGGGCTGGTCACGATCCCGGTCGGCCTCTACACGGCCACCGACAACAAGACCGCCAAGTTCAAGCAACTGCGGAAGACCGACCACTCCCCGATCCGCTACAAGCGCGTCGCCGAGGCCGACGGCAAGGAAGTGGAGTGGGACGACATCGTCAAGGGCTACGAGTTCGAGAAGGACCGGTATGTGGTCTTCACCGACGAAGAGCTCGAATCGACCCACACCGACGGCAACAAGCTGGTGGACGTGGTCCAGTTCGTCGATGAGGAAGAGATCGATCCCATGTTCTACAAGTCCTCGTACTTCCTGGCCCCGGAGAAGACCGGGATCAAGGCCTACCGGATCCTGGAACAGGCGCTCCGGGACAAGGGCCGGGTGGGAATTGCGAAGGTCTCCATCAGGGAGAAGCAGCAACTGGCCACCCTTCGCTCCAAGGACGGCGTGATCGTCATGGAGACCATGTACTGGCCCGATGAGCTGCGCAACGCCGAGTTCGAGGAGCTGGATGCCGACAACATCGAGATCCGCCCCGAGGAGGTGAAGATGGCGGGCTCGCTCATCGACAACCTCACCAAGCCGTTCGAGGCCGCCTCCTACGTGGATCGGACCCGGGAGGCGATCGAGGAATTGGCGGCGAAGAAGGTGGCCGGCGAGGAGATCGTCGCCGTCGCCTCACCGGAGCCGACCAAGGTCGTCGATCTCCTCGAGGCTCTCAAGGCTTCGGTCGAAGCCACCAAGGCGCCGGCCAAGGCGGCGAAGGCCGGCTAGCCCGGGCCTTCCTCGGCCCAGGTCACCAACTCGGGCTCGATCATCACCACGCCCTTGTAGACGGGCGCCCGCAGGTGATGGTCATGAGTCCATTCCTTGAACTCGACATCGACCACGATGCGCGGCTCAACCCACACCGGGCGGTGGCGGCCGGGGAGGACCACCTCGTCGTGAAACGGCGTCGTCGGGCGCTCGATCTGGCGAAGCGCGTCCGAGAACGCGGCGAGGCTGCTCTCGTCGAAGCCAGAGCCGACGGCACCGATCCATCTCAAGCCATCGTCATCGTTGAGGCCGACCAGCACCGATCCGAAGGTGCTCGCACGACCGCCTTCCCCGGGGAGGTAGCCGCCGACGACCGACCGCAGCCGATGTCGGATCGACACCTTCCGCCAATCGGGTGTGCGCCGACCGGGCTGATATGGGGACCCGCTGCGTTTGCCGACGATCCCCTCCAAACCCTGGGCTTCGGCCGCGGCCATCAGCGAGAGTCCCGCCCCCTCTGTGGGCTCGGGTACCACGATCGGGCTCGCCAACGCGAGACCGGCCAGCAACGCCCTCCGCTCTTCGTAGGGCCGAGAGGTGACTCTCTCCCCAGCGAAGAGGACATCGAAGACCACCAGATTGATCCCGACGCTGGCCATGGTGCCCCGGCCCCCGAACCCGGTTCGCCTCTGCAGGTTGGAGAAGGAGGGCCGTCCCAAGTCGTCGAACGCTACGACTTCGCCGTCCAGGGCGACGCCGTCGGGGATCGGCAGCGACCCGAGCTCGGGGAATGGGCCGAGCAGGTCGAGCCCGCGGCGTGATCGTGCTCGGACTCTTCCGCCTTCAGCCGAGACCACTGCCCGATAGCCGTCCCATTTGACCTCGAACCACCAGCCCGGGTCGTCGAATGCCTTTGGCCACCTGGTCGCCAGCATCGGCTCGAAGTCCGGGATGGTCAACCCGCCGCCAGCTCCTCCCGGACCAGCCGGTTCACCAGCCCGCCATCGAGGTCGGCACCGCGGGACTTCATCAGCTCCCCGGTCACCCGACCCGCTGCCTTCTCCTCACCAGCGACTCCGAGGTCGACGATGATCGACCGGACCAGCTCCCGGGTCGACTTCTCGTCGAGCTTCTGTGGGAGCCATCTCGACAGATATTCCACCTCGAAGCCGAGCTTCGACGCCATTGCCTCGCCCCGCTCGCCAATCTCGATGTACTCGGACCGTGCCTTGTCCATCTTCTTCACATAGGACCCGATCACCTGGCGATAGAGGTCGTCGTCTGTCTCGCCCTCGAATCCGGGTTGGCTGCGGGCCACGGAGACTTCGGTCTCGACCTGGCGGATCACATCTCGCCGCGGGGCATCCTGGGCCCGCATCGCATCGCGGAGCTCGGCGGTCAGCTCTTCTTTGATGGTCATGAGGCCTCCCGGGCGGTGGCGATCAAACCCGGATCGTCGGTAATGATGCCCGTCGCCCCCCAGTCGACCAAGTCTGTGGCCAGGCCCACTTCGTTGACTGTCCACACATAGACCTCGAGACCGGAGTCAGCCAGGTGGCCGGTCGGGCCGATGGTCAAAAGGCTCCACTCCGGAACCAAAAGGCGATGCCCGACGTCAAAACAATGCCGAACGGCATCCCCGAGGCTGGCACCTGCGTCCACCACGACACCGGTGTGAACCTCGGGGAACTCGCGGTGGACCGCATCCACGGTCGGCCAGTGGAACGAAGTCACCATGTCTCCGTCCCGAGCCCTGGAGGCGGTCTCGAGGGCGAGGCGGTGATCGGGCTCGAAGCCCGGCTCATGAGGCATGTTCTTCACCTCCAGCATGACCGGGAGCCCGGGCAGCGATGCCAGGCACTCGTCGAGGAGGACGGGATGATGCCCACCACCCACGTCGACCTCGGCGAGGATGGCCCAGGTGCTGGTGTCGAGGGGATAGCCGCCGATTTCGGGGTCGTGGGACAGGGCGAGCTTGCCGTCGGACGTGCGCCGGATATCGGTCTCCACGGCGTCGGCAACGGTCGCCGCGGCGGCAAAGCCGGCCAAGGTGTTGTCCGGGTATCGGGTTGGCCATCCCCGATGGCCGATCACAGAAAACTCTCTACTCATCGGCGGAAAGCGCAAGAAAAACGTTTACAACCAGAGCGGGCGACATTACCCTTCGCCCCGGAAACCCCCAGTCCCCGTCCTTGAAAAGCGGAGGCTCTTGTGAAAAAGATCACAAACTGAAGGAAACCTCGTGTTGAAGGAAAACCTCGTGCTCACCACTATCACCACCGATTGGCGGGACCTGGCCGCATGCCGGGACTCCGAGCCGAGCCTGTTCTTCCCCGTGGGCACCACCGGCCCAGCGGTAGAACAGATCGATGCCGCCATCGCCATCTGCTCCACCTGCAGCGTTCAGGAGGACTGTCTTCAGTACGCCCTCGAGACCAATCAGGAGTCTGGCGTCTGGGGCGGATACGCCGAGGACGACCGTCGTCGACTTCGCAAGCGCTGGCTGGCGGAGCGCCGCCGGCGTGCAATGTGAATCAGCGGCCGATGAATGGCGGGCCGACTTTGCCCGATTGGCTCCCGCGCCGCGTTCTCGCCTGACTCTGGGGAATACCTAGAGACCGCCACACAGTGACTTTCATGACCGGGCAAACAGGCGCCGGTCGGCCCGAGCTACGCCAGTGATCGAGGTGGAAGCCTCAATTACACAGCAGGCGCAAATCCCACCGACGGACCGCTCGCGTTGTCCTCTACCTCTACGAACGCGACCTGACGGGTCGGGATGCCTACCGTCCGCCCCTTGCTGTCGGTGAACCAAGCCAGCTCACCGCCGGCCATGGCGTGCTCCAACTCCACTTTGAACGACGCCACGTCGTCGACCTCGATCTCGATCATCTTGTCGGTTTCGGCGATGCCGATGCGAACCTTCATCGAGGGCATCGTAACCCTCTTCCCCTGACCCTCACCACGCCATACGTTGGCTGGATGGGCAGCGGCTGGCGTCGACTTGCATTGGTCGGGGCTGCCATCGTGGGCACCATGGTCGGCTCGATCGCCATGGCCGAGCCGGCGGGGACACCCGACTACGTCCCGATCGCCACCACGGAAGGCGCTCCGATGACCGTAGTTGTGGAGAAGGGCGACCATCTGTGGAGCATCTCGGCGGACCACCTCCAAGCGTCAACCGGCGAGGAGCCGTCGGCAGCCGAGATCACACCCGTCTGGGTCGAGGTGATCGAGGCCAATCGTGCCCGACTCCGGTCCGGTGATCCCGACCTGATCTACCCCGGTGAGACCGTCGTGCTGCCGCCAACCGGCTAGCGGACCGCGGTGAACTTGGCGACGATCCCTTCGTGGGTAACCAGGTAGAGCTCACCATCGCCGCCCTGGCCAAAGCTGTTGATCTGCCCGATCGGCGCGCCGAGGTCGCTGGTCCAGTCTCGCTCCTCGGTGACCTGGCCGTCCACGTACTTGAACGACTTGATCCATTGCGAGCACCAGTCGCTGTAGAAGTACGTCCCATGGAGCTCGGGGATCTCGCTGCCCCGATACACAGAACCTCCGGTCACCGAGCAGCCCTCCTCGTGGCTGTACGTGATCACCGGTGACGTGTAGTCATCGGGGTTGCAGTCCTGGAGGTGGAAGCACCGCGTGCCCTCCATGTCGGACCATCCGAGGTTGTAGCCGCCTTCGTCGATGGAGAGGACATTCACCTCTTCCTGGTCGGCGTGGCCGACATCCGCCAGGTAGAGCAAACGGTCGACCGGGTCGATTGACCACCGCCATGGGTTGCGCAACCCATAGGCCCAGACCTCGGGCAGCCCGCCACCGTCGACGAATGGGTTGTCTGGCGGGATCCCGTAGGGGTCGCCGGAGTCGACGTCGATCCGGATCACTTTTCCGAAGAATGTCTCCGGGTCCTGAGCCTGGGCCCGCGAGTCGGCCCCGTCCCCCATCGACAGCATCAGATAGCCCTCGGGGTCGAATCCCAGTTGGCCGGCGTAGTGCCGGATGTCGGTGGCATCCGGAGGCTGGTTCAGCTCGAGGAGCACCCTCTCCGAGTCGGCGAGGGCCCGATTCGGGTCCGAGGTGGTGACCGCGAACTCCGAGAGCTGCCGCCTCCCGTCCCGGTCGGTGTAGTAGACGAAGAACCGGCCATTGGTCGCGTAGTCGGGGTGGAAGGCCAGCCCGAGCAGGCCTTGCTCGATGCCGCCCGCCAGCACCCGATCGCTGATGTCCAGGTAGGCGGGGTCCAGCATCTCCCGATTGGCGTCCAGGATCCGGATCACGCCGACCCGCTGCACCACGAAGAGCCGATCGTCTCCTGCAGGGGCGGTGACGACAGTTGGCTGACGCATCTCGTCGAAGAGGGTCTCCAGTGTGATCCCCTGAAGAGGGGCCAGGTCACTGGTCGTCGACGTCGAGCCGCCGGGCGGTGCCGTGGTGACGCTGCCCCCACCCGTGGAGGTCGGGGTGGAACCGGAGGCCGGTTGGGTCGTCGAACTGCCGCCGGCCACGGGTGTCGTCGTCGCTCCGGGCTCGCCCTCTCCTCCGAAAACCCTGGACACGACAAAGGCGATCACGAACACAACGGCGAGCCCGACGATCAAGACTCGAAATCGGCTCTGGGGCTGGCTCGTGGTTTCTCTGCGTCGGGAGGTCACAGACGCGGGAGTGTAGGAATCACCACCCGGATGCCAACCGCTACAGACAGACCATTACGCGTTCTCGCCGAGGAAGATATCCGACACCGAGGTGTCCATGAAGATCGCCTGCAGCGCCTCGGCGAGTATCGGGGCGATCGAGAGCACCTGTACCTTGTCCAGCTCCAGGACTTGGGGAGAAACGGGCAGGGTGTTGGACACGATCACCTCTTCTATCGGCGCGTTCTTCAACCGGTCCAGGGCCGGCTCTGAGAACACGCCATGGGTGGCCGCGATTCGCACGCTGATCGCCCCCTGGTCCTTCACCAACTCGGCCGCGTTGGTCACCGTGCCCGCGGTGTCGATGATGTCGTCGACGATGACCACGTGCCGGCCTTCCACCGATCCCGCCATCTCCAGTGCCTCCGACACGTTGTGGTGCACCGGATCGCGGCGCTTGTAGACAAAGGCAACCGAGGCATCGAGGAAGCGCGCGTAACGCTCCGCCCGCTTCACACCGCCGGCATCGGGAGAGAGGACGGTGATCGGGCCCTCGACCCGCGAGCTCAGGTAGTCGGTGATGATCGGAAGCGCGGTCAGGTGGTCGAAAGGCTTGTGTATGAACCCCTGGAGCTGGCCCGTGTGCAGGTCGACCGAAACCAAACGGTCGGCACCGGCGGTCATGAACAAGTCACCGACCAACCTCGCCGTGATCGGCTCCCGGGGCAGGACCTTCTTGTCCTGACGCGAGTATCCGAAGAACGGCATGACCGCGGTGATGCGACGGGCCGATGCCCGGTTCAGCGCGTCGATGGTGATCAGCTGCTCCATGATGTTGTCGTTCATCGGCTCACAATGGCTCTGCATCACGAAGCAGTCAGCCCCACGCACGCTCTCGTTGGGGCGGACATAGATCTCGCCGTTGGCGAACCTGGATCGCTGGATGTTGCCGAGGGATACCCCCATGACCTCGGCGACTTCCTCGGCAAGGGATTCGTTTGCCCCTCCGGTGAAGAGCAGCATCCGCTTGCGGGAGACGATGTCCAAACTCAGTCCTCCGGCTCTTGGTGCCTCTCGGCGCGGCGTCGAGAGTAGCCGGGGATCTCTCGCTGCTCGTTGCGCTCGATTGCGAGCGCGCCCTCCGCAACGTCATTGGTGATCACCGATCCGGCTCCGATCACAGCCCCGTCCCCGATGGTCACCGGCGCCACCAGCATCGTGTCCGAGCCGACGAAGACGTCGTCGCCGATCTCGGTGTGATGCTTCTCGTAGCCGTCGTAATTGCAGGTGATGGTGCCTGCTCCGATGTTGCTTCGAGATCCCACCGTGGCGTCCCCCAGGTAGCTGAGATGCGGCGCCTTCGCCTGCTCCTTGAGCACCGTGTTCTTGGTTTCGACAAATGTCCCGACTTTCGAGCCCCGCTCCAGGACGCTTCCCGGGCGCAACGAGGCGTAGGGGCCCACTTCACAGTCGACGCCCACCACCGCGCCCCGAAGCACCGAGTACCAGACAGTCGAGTCCGCGCCGATGGTCGAGTCGACAGCGAAGACGTCCGGGCCCACCCGCGCTCCGGCTTTGACGGTGGTGCTCCCCTCGAGATGCACGCCGGGGTAGATCCGGGCACCAGGCTCGATGGTCACCGTGTCATCGATGTAGGTGCGCTCGGGATCGAGCATCCACACACCGGACTCCATGAGCCGTTGGTTGATCCTGCCCTGGAGCAGGCGTCTTGCGTCTGCCAGCTGATCTTGAGAGTTGATGCCCACCACCTCCTCGGGGATGGTCTTTATCGCCTCGATCCGCTCGCCGCGAGCGGCGAGGATCCCGATGACGTCGGTCAGGTAATACTCGCCTTGGGCATTCTGGTTCGTTACCCGGCCCAGGGCGTCGATCAAATCGGCAGCCCGGAACGAATAGACCCCGGCGTTGATGAGGCGAATCGCCCGCTGCTCCTCGTCGGTGTCACGCTCCTCGACGATCCCGGTCACGAAACCGCTCTCATCAAGGATGACCCGGCCGTAACCTGTGGGATCCTCGAACTCCACGGTCACCATCCGGGCGGCCACCTCCGGGCTCCGAGAAGCGAGACCTGAGAGCAATTCCGCCGTGAGTAGAGGCAGATCACCGTACAGGACCATGATCGTGTCGTCGGGGTCGGGCGCGGGCAGGGCACCGAGGCCGATCGAGGTGGCGTGGCCGGTTCCCAGTTGCTCCTCCTGAACCGCGGTCGATGCCACATCTGAGACCAGGTTGCGGACTTGATCGCCGCCATGGCCCACGACAACCACCACATTGGACGGTTGAATCGGCTCCACGATTCGTAGCACCCATTCAACCAAGCTGCGGCCCGCTGCGACATGGGCCACCTTGGGGAGGCTCGACTTCATCCGCTTGCCCTCGCCAGCGGCGAGGACGATGACGTGTGTTGCCAAGCGGGTACCTCTCGATTGGTCGACGCTGGGGGGGCAGGACTCGAACCCGCTCCGGCAGGACCAAAACCTGCTGTGCTACCGGTTACACCACCCCCCATCGGGTGTGGCACGAGAATACCGGCGGGACCGCTCAACCCCATCGTGCTACCGGTTACACCACCCCCCATCGGGCGTGCCGCGAGATTAATGCTGGACGCGTGGAATCCCGCTCCGGCAGGACCGCTCAAGGAGAGCCAGCCCTACCCTTCCCCAATGCCACCCGTCATCGCGACCACAGGTCTGACCAAGAGCTACGGCCAGACCAAGGCTCTCGACGGCCTCGAAATGGAGGTCGCACAGGGCGAAGTCCACGGCTTTCTCGGCCCCAATGGAGCGGGCAAGACCACAACGATCCGAATCCTCCTCGGCCTGATCCGGGCCGACGGAGGCCAGGTCGCCCTGTTCGGGCAGGATCCGTGGAGCGAGGCCACCGATCTCCATCGGCGACTCGCCTACGTGCCCGGTGACGTCAATCTGTGGCCGAATCTCACCGGCGGTGAAGTCATCGACCTCCTGGGACGGATGAGAGGAGGAGTGGACACAGCGAAGCGTGACGCGCTGCTGGAGAGATTCGATCTCGATCCCCGCAAGAAGGGCCGCACCTATTCCAAGGGGAACCGACAGAAGGTCGCCCTGGTGGCGGCGCTCGCCTCCGACGTCGAGTTGCTGATCCTGGACGAGCCGACAGCCGGGCTCGACCCGCTCATGGAGGCCGAGTTCAGGGCGTGTGTCGACGAGGACCGCCACCAGGGACGGACCGTCCTTCTCGCCAGCCACATCCTCTCCGAGGTCGAAGCGCTGTGCGACCGGGTGAGCATCGTCCGCGCCGGCAAGATCGTCGAGAGCGGAACTCTCGAAGAGCTCCGTCACCTGACCCGGACCACGATCTCGGCCCAGGTCACCGGCGACCCGTCGCGTCTGGAGTCGATGCCTGGCATCTACGACCTCCAGATCTCGGATCATCGTCTCGAGCTCGAGGTCGACTCGGTTCACATCGGAGCGGTCCTCACCCGGATCAGCGAGCTGGGAGTCGTCAATCTCACCAGCCACCCGCCCACTCTGGAGGAGCTGTTCATGCGGCACTACCGGGACGAGATCGAAACATGAAGACCCTCGTTGGGACCGGGAGCCTGATCCGGCTCATACTGAGGCGGGATCGATTCCGGCTCCTGGTGTGGGTCGCGGTCCTCGCCCTGGTTCCGGTGAGCACGGCCAGTGCGTTCACCAGCCTCTACCCGACCGAGGTCGAGCGCCAACTCTTGCTGAACACGGTGGGCTCCAACCCGGCCCTGGTCTCATTCTTGGGGCGGATCTACGGGTCGTCTATCGGTGCTTTGACCACCTGGCGGGTTGGGGTGATCGGGTCGGTGTTCGTGGCGATCATGGCCATCTTGACGATGATCAGACACACGCGAGAGGAGGAAGAGTCCGGCCGGCGAGACCTGCTCGGTGCGACGGTGGTGGGCAGGAATGCCCCGCTCACCGCCGCCCTGTTGGTCACTTCCGGGGTCGGGCTGGTGGTGGGTTTGGTCTGCGCCGTCGGCATGATCGGCTTGGGCCTGGAGTCCGGCGGGTCGATCGCCTTCGGCACCGGCTTTGTCGCCATGGCTGTGGTGTTCGCCGCCCTTGCAGGTGTCGCCGCCCAACTCACCCAGGGTGCCGGCGCGGCACGGGGAATCGCCATGGGAGCCCTCGGTGCCTTCTTCCTATTGCGAATGATCGGCGACGGGAGCTCGGAGGACGGTTTGGGGTGGCTCTCCTGGCTGTCGCCGATCGGATGGTTCACCCAACTCCAGACTTTCGCCGATGAGCGGTGGGCGGTGCTTCTGCTCCCATTTGCATCGGCCGTCGGCTCAACCGCCGCCGCGTTCTGGCTCGCCGGGCGTCGCGATGTCGACGCCGGGGTGGTGGCCCCCCGCCTCGGGCCCGCTGGAGCGTCCCAGCTTCTCGGATCACCGCTCGGCCTTGCCTGGCGCCTCCATCGGCCTTCGCTGATCGGGTGGACGATCGGGATCTCCTTCCTGGGCCTGGTCTATGGGAGCGTTGCCAACAGCATCGGAGCGCTGATCGGTGACAGCCCGCAACTGGCTGACATCTTCGAGCAGCTCGGCGGGGAAGCCGGGATCACGGCAGCCTTTTTCGCTACCGCGATGGGCATCCTCGCCCTGGTTGCCACCGCCTACGCGATTCGCTCCGCCCTACGGCCCAAGCACGAAGAAGAGTCGGGGCGGGGAGACATGGTGTTGGCGACGGCGGTGACGCGCCTCGACTGGGCTGGGAGTCATTGGCTTTTCGCTGTCCTCGGCCCGGTGTTGATGCTCGCAATCGCGGGGACGGTTTCCGGAGCGACCTACGGCGCGATCACGGGAGACCTAGCCGGCGAGCTCTCAACTGTCCTCGAGGCCGCCATCATCCAAATCCCAGCCATTTGGGTCGTCGTGGGGATCACCATCCTCCTGTACGGCATGGCGCCACGATTGACCGTTCTCGCATGGGCGGTTCTGGTGGTATCCCTGCTCCTCGGCCAGTTGGGGCGGATCCTCCAATTCCCGCAGTGGGCCCTGAACCTCTCCCCGTTCAGCCATGTCCCGGCCCTACCGGTGGCGGAGCTCGACTTCACACCGTTGGCCATCTTGACCGTGATCGCCCTGGCCTTGGGCGTCGTCGGGATCATCGGCCTGCGTCGACGCGATTTGGGGGTCTGAGCTCAGGGCTCGGCCTCGGCTGCTCCCCATCTACGGAGACTGACACCTACCGCCAACCTGGTGCCGCCCGACGCCGCTCGGGCGGCGTCGGTCGCCTCATCCAAGTCGGAGAAGAAGCCGAAGCAGGCAGATCCGGACCCAGTCATCAACACCGCGGTGTCCCACTCTCCCCTGAGGTCGGCTAGGAAGTCACCAAGACTCGGCTCCAGATCGATCGCAGCCGGAGTCAGATCGTTTCGGATGGGCCAACCTTCGCGCAAGGACGCGGGCAGAGCGCGCGAGGGCGTCAGATCGCCGACCGGTCCCTGGAGCCGGTCCCAACGCCGGTACACGTCTGCCGTGGAAAGCTCGAAGTCAGGGACCACCACAGCCAGGGCGAAGCCATCGAGCGGTGGCTGGGGCTCAACCTTCTCACCGAAGCCCGAGATGAGAAGAGTCCCACCCGCGATGAAGAGCGGCACATCGGCACCAAGAGTCGGCGCCAGCTCCTCGGCGAGAGAGCGGGGTTGGCGAGCAAGGCCGCTCGCGGCGAGCAGCATCGCCGCGGCATCGGAGCTCCCGCCGCCCAAGCCGGCGCCAACCGGTATCTCCTTGACGAGCTCGATTGCCACCGGGGGCACTACCGCCCGATCCCGCACAGCCTCGACCGCCTTGCTGACCAGGTTCTCCCCCTCGTCGAGCTCCGCTCCGACAACACTCAGACTGTCCTCGTCGGCTTCCTCCACTGTCAGGAGATCGCACAACTCCACGGTCTGCACCAGCGAGTCGATCGGGTGATAGCCGCTGGCGGCCGGCGGGCCGACCAGAAGCGAGAGATTGACCTTCGCCGGCGCCCGGTAGACGCTCAAGCCCGGGCCAGCGTCAGGTAGTCCACGGGTGAGAGCTCCTCGGCGCGTGCGGTCGGGTCCACCCCAACAGCTTCGAGGGCCGCCGCCGGATCGTCGAACAGCGTGGCGAGCGATCGGCGGAGCATCTTCCTTCGCTGCTGGAACGCCACGGTTGCGATTCCTATCGCCCGATCCGCCTCCTCGGCTGCCGGGAAGCGATCGAGCACCACCACAGCCGACTCGACGTTCGGTGGCGGGTAGAAAACCTGGGGCGGGACTCGGAGTGCGAGCTTGCCTCGTGCGTTGAGGCCCACCACCACCGACGGAAGGCCGTATGCCTTGCTCCCGGAGTCGGCGACCAGGCGCTCGGCAACCTCCCGCTGCACCATCACCACGAACCTGACCACTGCCGGCGCATGGCGGAGGGCGTCTAGCAGCAGTGGGGTCCCGACGTTGTAGGGGAGGTTGGCGACCATCACCCAGTCGCCTGCTCCGAGGTCCATAGCGAGATCGGCGCCGGTCGCATCGAGGAATCTCAACTCGACGTCGAGGCCGGCGGTCACCTCCTCGAGCACGGGGAACAGCCCGGGATCTATCTCGTAAGCAACGACATGCGCTCCTGTGGACCCGAGGGCCCGGGTCAGCGACCCGGTGCCCGCCCCGATTTCGACCACCTGATCCCCGGGGCCGACGCCTGCCAGGTCCACGATCTTGCGGGTGATGTTGGCGTCGGCCAGGAAATGCTGACCCAAACGTCGCGACGGTGAGACGCCGTGACGGGTGAGGAGATCGGCGATCTCGGATCGGGTCTGCGCGGTCACTTGAAGACCCTGGTCGCGTTCGCCGAGGTGATGCCGGCCACGTCGTCGACAGCCATTCCCCACACCGTGGCCAGGGCCGCACCCACCAATGCGACGTGGGCGGGCTCGTTGACCTCCCCGCGATGGGGGGGCGGCGCGAGGTAGGGGGTATCGGTCTCCACCAGAGCCCGTTCCGGGGGAACTTCGGCGGCGCCGAGGCGCACGGTCTCTCCGGTCTCGAACGCTACCGGCCCGGCGAAGGAGAAGGTCACCTCGAGGTCGAGGAACCGCCGTGTCCACTTGGGCCCGCCGGTCCAGCAGTGGAGCACGGCTTGTGGGCCGACACCGCTCTCCTCGATCAGCGCGTGGACTTCGGCGAATGCGTCCCGACAATGGATGATGATCGGCTTGGCCAGGGCGAGGGCGAGGTCGATCTGCTCACTGAACGATCTGATCTGAGCCTCCCGGGGGGCCAGGTTGCGATAGAAATCGAGACCGGTCTCACCCACCGCCTCCACATCGCCAACCATGCCTGCGATCGCGTCACCCTGCTCGGGCCACAGCGTTGCGTCATGGGGATGGAGCCCTGCGCTGGACAGGGCGAGGTCCCCCAGTTCGCGTGCGAGATGCCGTGCCGCGTCCGAGCTCTCAGCGTCGACCCCTGGGATCAGCACCCAGTCAACGTCTTGCGCCCGCGCCAGAAGGGCGGCCGGGTCGCGGCCGTCCAGCTGCAGGTGACAATGGGTGTCGACCCATCCCATTGCTCTGACGGTACCCGGCACCTCCAACAGGCCCGTGGGTAGGCTCGACCACCGACTGAGATCGGATCCAACATGGAAACTGGCATCGCTCGCAAGATCGACGACTTGGGACGCATCGTGATCCCGGCCGAGACTCGCCGCCTGTTCAATATCAGAGAGGGCGACCATCTCTTCATCTCGGTCGAGGGAAGCTCGATCGTGTTACGCAAGATGACCGACACCTGCACCTTCTGCGGGTCGGAGACCCGGATCACCCAGTTCAAGGGGCGAGGGGTGTGCTCCTCGTGTCGGTCTCAGCTCCGGTCCTGACCGAGCAACGCCTGGTAGATGTCCCGGCGATTGAGCCCGGTGTCGCGAGCCACCTGACGCGCCGCCTCTGACGAGGTCATCCCACCAGCCACCAGTGCCGCGGCCTCCACCGCCGCCTGGCCGATCGAGATCGGTTTGCTCGTACCCGGGAACACCACGATCGTGAACTCTCCTCTTGGTGCCCGCCCTTCCCACTGGGCAATGGCCGCCGCCATCGTCCCGGTCCAAACCTCCTCGTGCATCTTGGTCAGCTCGCGGGCGACAGACAGTCGGCGATCGGGCCCGGTGTGCTCGGCGAGATCGTTGAGATCATCCAGAAATCGGTGCGGAGTCACGAACAACACCGTCGGGCGGTCATCGGCGGCGATCCGCTCCAGACGCACGGCACGCTCCTCACCCTTCCGCGGCAGGAAGCCCTCGAAAGCAAACCGGTCGCCACTGGACCCGGACAGTGCGAGCGCGGTGGTGACCGCGCTGGGGCCTGGAATCGAGGTGACGGTGTGGCCCAGCTCCCGGGCGCGCCTCACCACCTCCGCCCCGGGATCGGAGATCACCGGCATGCCGGCGTCGGTCACCACTGCGATCGAGCGACCTTCGGCAAGTGCCCGCAGGATCTCATCGCTTCGCTCGGACTCGTTGCCGACGAAGAGAGACCGCAGCGGTGTAGAAACTCCGAGATGTTCGAGCAGGGTCCGGGTGCGGCGGGTGTCTTCGGCATAGATCAGGTCGACGTCGGCAAGGACCTCCGCCAGGCGTGGGGAAGCATCACCGAGATTCCCGATCGGAGTTGCGCAGATGATCAGCCGGCCCCCCTCAGCCATCGATGATCTCCAACTGCGATTGCAAGGGCGGCAGATCGGATCCCGCCGGGAGCTCGAGCATGAACCACGCCGGGCGCCGGATCAGGACCCGGTTCCGGGGTAGCGGCGCCGTCTCCAGGACTCGAAGGTCACGATCGATGATCACCACCTCGATCGGACGGCCCAGCCCGATGGTGTGAACACTCCGGGTTCGGATTAGGAGACCTCCTGCGTTCGGGGTGGCGACGCGAAGCCCGAGCAACCGGTCCAGGAACGTTGACGCCTGCAAGGCGAGAGACGACCACTCACCGGCGACCAAGCGAACCGTTCTCATCCAACCGACGGTAGAGGGCCCAGCCTGCGACGGGAAGGTGCTCAGCCGGCCACGGTGGCCTGGATCAGCTCCCCCACGGAGGTCTCGTCGGCGACGATGAACACCAGCCTTCCGTCGACGATCTGGACCG
>JBIOVB010000031.1:0-6094 GCA_044867525.1 Acidimicrobiia bacterium
TCCCGGAATACTAAGAGAGATCGGCGACCACTCCAAGTGGTTATCCGGGAACTTTTCCCGACCCTAGCATCGGGTCTGAGTTATGAAGTCAGAGCCGGCGAACCCGCCGATTCAGACCTGTAGCTCATCCACCAGGGCTGACGTCGAGTCCTGGACCGGAGCCATCCCATCCGCGTGCAGGATCCGCATGCCCCGATGCTCCAGGGTCTTGGCGGCGATCTCGGCGACTTGGATCGAGGCGCGAAGAAAGCCTTCCCTCACAGCAGGGGGAGCGTCGGCCACCCTTTGCGACCAACCTCGGGCGTCGAGTCGCGAAGCGCAGACCTCGATCGGAGCAGCAACGAGAACCACGGCCATTGCTCTCGGCACCGTCTCCAGATAGTCGGTCAGGCAACCCTCGTCCTCGGCTGAGAATCCGTACCCGAAGAGCGCCACGGACCTCTGGGCGAAACCCTCGTCGATCACCAGGGCATCGACTCCGAGGTCCGCAGCCAGCTGAAAGCGTGCGAAGAAGCCATCGGCCCACCCCCGGACCAGGTCCTGTCCGGCATCGGTTCCGGCCCTCGCCCGCTGCGCCCGGTCGAACGCCTCGATCAGGCTCGGGTGGGCATCTCGAAACCTGTCTCGGGCTGCCACCCGATCTCGCGATCGCCCGTACGCTGCCTTCCACACTCGGCCCGACGGCCCGAAGAACCGGGCCAAGGTGCGGGTGACCGGATCGCCTCCGTGCTCACGAATCGACCGATGAACCGCCTCCTCGAGGCCAACGGCTCCCGGCCAGGCGCCGATCAGGGCTCTAGCGATCGTGCTCTTCCCCGACCCCGGGGCGCCCAGGAACTCAATGTGACCCAAGGATCGCCTTCCAGATCTCGACCTTGGCCTCGAGGAGCATCCGCTGATATGGAGGACCGGCGTCGAGGATCACCCGCCCCGGTGCCGGCTCCAGCTGCGCCACGGCGTCGACTTTCCCCCGGTGCTCGTCGACGGTCAGGTCGACCTTGCGGTCGCGGAGGGTGTCGAGGTCGGTGCGCAGTATCAGGGTCAGATCCGGGACAGGGAGCGCCCGATACTCCGCCCGCTCCCGCTCGGCCTGCGCCGTGTCTCGAAGGCGGGGACCGTCCATGGGGGCATCCATGGACTCGAAGTCGGGCAACGGGTAGCGCTCGGCGACGACGAGCACACCCCGGTCGGCCAGGCGACGACCTTCGGCGGCCAGCCGACGACGGTGACGCGCCAACCAGAGCCACTTCCTCTTCTCGGTCCATGCGGCGAACCCACTCGGCTCCCTTCCCGACCTTCTCGCCATGCTTCCCGGCTTGTTGAGGAGCTTCCAGACCAGGCCACCTTTCGGCTGACCGAAGTAGAAATGGCGAACGTCCAGCTTCCAGCCCAGCCAGGCACGGAGATCACGGGCCAGCGTGCTCTTGCCGGAACCGTCCGCCCCGATCACCGCGACCATGGGCGCCCGGCCCAGGGACCTCGAGGGGATCCCCGCCCCCAGCCGGCGCCCGAGAAACGAGGAGCGGAAGCGGAGGGTCGCCCTCTTGGCGGCCAGCTGCGAGCGGGTATGACGTTCGTGGGTGCGGAGGCGGCGACGCAGCGAGTCCCGGCGCTCACGCACGTACTGCCAGGGCAGGTCACCCTCGTTGACCCGTTCCACGAACTGGGTGACCTCGTTGTCGGTCAGCCCGATTCCCGAGGCCCGGGCGGCAGCCTGCAGCCCTTCGGGCTCGACCTGATCTGCCAGCCAGCGCGCTTCGCGCAGGATGCGCTCAGGGATCGGAGTGCCGCCACGCAGCAGCGACCGGGCGAACTGACGAGCGTTGGACTTGAGCATCGCACGGATGTAGAGAAGGGTCAGCTCACGCTCCGGGGAGGGGACTTTCACTCCGTGCATGACGCGGCCGTCCTGGAACACCCATTCGTCGAGGGGGAGGGTGTGGTTCTTCACCAGCTGCTCGCCGACCACCAATCGGTACTGGGTGTCGAGATGGAGCAGCGAGCCGGTGGCCGAGTCGAGCCCGAGATGGCTCACCACGTCGGGGATCTCACGCACCGAGGCCGCCTTCATGGGGACGAAGCCAAGGGCCGCCAGGACCTTCTCGAAGCCTGTGCGATCGTCGGGGAGCACGAGCAGGTCGAGGTCGGTCTTGCCCTCGAGGCCGGCGACCAGGTGCTCGTTGCTCTTCCAGTGGCTGTAGGTGGTGCCCTCGGAGTCGAGCCCGGCGAAGAGGGCTTCGGCCAGCTGCAGCTGGTCCAACCTCAGGCGCCTTGCTTCGACTCCACGAGCCGGGCGATGCCGTCGATGGTCCCGAAGTTGTCCGGGACCAGGTCCTCGTCGTCGATATCGATCCCGTACTCGGCCTCGAGGAACGACACCACCTGGAAGATCCCCATCGAGTCGAGTATGTCCTTTTCCAGGAGCGGGAGGTCGTTGGTCAGCTCCTTGGCCGAGCCTCGGAAGCGCAGTTCGTCGATGATGAACGTCCGGACACGATCCTGGGTGTTCATTGGCTCTCCTTCGATAGGGCGATGTCCAAGAGTGACTGTCGGTCGATCTTGCCGGTCGAAGTCTTGGGCAGCACGTCGCGGAACTCAAACTCGCCGGGCACCATGTACTTCGGGATCCGCTCGTTGAGGAACGAGGCCAGGGCTCGGTCGTCGAGCCCTCCGTCGGCCACGACGTAGGCCATGATCCGGTTAGTGATCATCTCGTCGGGCACGGCGACCGCTGCCGCCTCCTTGACCTCGGGATGTGCGTAGAGGGCGCTCTCGATGTCACCGAGCTCGATTCGGTAGCCCCGGCTCTTGATCTGATTGTCGCGCCGCCCGAGAAACGTGTAGTTGCCGTCCGGCTCCTCGATCACCAGGTCGCCGGTCTTGTACACCGGGTCGCTGAGGCCTTCGGTGAAGCTGTTGGGCACCCGGCTCCTGGCGGTGCGCTCCGGGTCACCGAAGTACCCGAGCATGACCGATGATCCCCGCACCTGAAGCTCTCCGACCTCACCGGGGGAGGCGATCGACTCGTCCTCTTTGACGACGAGCGTCTCGACGTTGGTGATCGCCTTCCCGATCGAGATCGGAGGGGCGTCCTCCGCAGGGGGTGCGGGCACCGTGTAGTAGGTGCAGACGTTGGTCTCGGTCGGCCCGTAGAGGTTCGAGAACACCCTTCCCGGGAGGAGCCTCATCAGTCGGGACAGATACTTGGTGGGAAACACCTCCCCGGCGAAGAGGACCGTGCGCAGATCGGGCAGGTCGCCATCGGCGAGCTTGGCCCGCTCGGTGAGCATCGTCAGAGCGGAGGGAACGGCGTACATGGTGGTGATCCGCTGGCTCTCCAAGAACTTCCGCATCTCCATCGGGAACATCGAGGTCTGTCGGGGCGCCAGGTGCACCGAGGCCCCGGCGAGAGCGGCTCCGTAGAGGTCGAATGTGGAGAGGTCGAAATGGAGCGGAGCCACCTGAGACAGCCGATCGTCCGGCCCGACCTCGAATTCGCCCACCGCCCAGCGAACGAATGTCATCACGTTGAGGTGGGAGAGCATCACGCCCTTGGGCTGGCCTGTTGACCCCGAGGTGTAAAGCATCAGGGCGAGGTCGTTGTCGATGACGCGGGCGGGTGGCGGCATGCCAGGCTGTTGCCCCACGTCCGAAGGAGTGAGGACCGCGACCGAGGAGGATTCGATACCCGGTTCGCCGTCCAGCGAGACGACCGTGCGCACCTGCGAGCTCTCTCCAAGGTACCGCCAGTCGGCCTCCTTCTCTACGGAGCTCACCAAGAGCCGGACACCACAGTTTCCGAGGATGTAGGCGACCCGCTCGAGTGGGGCGTCGGGGTCGATCGGCACATAGGCGGCACCGGCCTTCATCACCCCATAGGCCCCTTCAACCGCTTCCGCCGACTTCCTCAGATACAGGCCGACCCGGTCGCCCTTCCCGACCCCGGATGCGGTGAGCAGGTTCCCGATCCGGTTGGTGAGCCGGTCCAGCTCCCCATATGTCAATGTCGTCTCTCCGTCGACCAGCGCGGTCCGCTCCGGGTCCCTGGCCGCCGACTCGGCGAGCAGGCTGTGCAGGAGCAGGCTCAAAGCCCGAGCCTTCCTGCGATCAGGTTGCGCTGGATGTCGGAGGTGCCGGAGTAGATGCGGCTGGCGAGGGCGTCCCTGATCTCGCGCTCCAGCCCGGTCTCGGTCATGTACCCGTAGCCGCCGAGGATCTGGAGGGCGTCGAGACTCGATTGCACCCAAGCCTCGCTGATGAACAGCTTGGCCAAGGCGGACTCGAGGGGGGTGTTGGCACCGCCGGCATCGAGCTTGGCCCGGCCGACCTGATAGAGAAACGAGCGAGCGGCCTCGAGGCGGACCTTCATGTCGACGATCCGATGGGACACGGCCTGGAACTTTCCTATCGCCTGCCCGAACTGCTCCCGAGTCCTGGCGTGCTCGATCGACTGCTCGAGGTGGCGCTGCATGGTGCCCACCGCGCTGGCCAGGATGAACCCACGTTCCCAGTCGATGGAGTGGTTGAAGATCGCCATGCCGTTGCCGACTCGCCCCAACATGTCGGAGGCCGGGACGACGCAATCGTCGAAGTAGAGGTCGGCCATCGGCGAGGTGCGAAGGCCCATCTTGGAGAGGGGCTTGCCCACCTCGAGCCCGGGGGTCTCGGCTTCCACGAGGAAGGCGGAGATTCCCAGGGCGCCGGCGCTCGGATTCGTCGAGGCAAAGATCACGAACACGTCGGCGAACGGCGCGTTGGTGATGAACGTCTTGGCGCCGTTCAGCACGTAGGAGCCGTCGCGCTCCTGGGCGGTGGTCCGCAGGGAGAAGGCATCCGACCCCGATCCCGGCTCGGTCATGCCCTGGACCCCGATGATGCTCCCGTCGCACATCTCCGGGAGATACCGCTGCCTCTGCTCTTCGGACCCGAAGCGGAGGATCGGCATCTCGGCCGACCACATGTGAGCGTTGATCGAGAAGATCAGTCCGTTGTCGGCGGAGCCGTAGCCCAACGCCTCAAGGGCATAGATGGTGGTCAACGGGTCGGCGCCCTGCCCGCCGTACTCGGCGGGGATGGGGAGACCCTGGATCCCGGCGCCTGCGCATTTCGTCCAGAGCTCGCGGCTGAATCGGGACTCGGCGTCACGAGCGGCGAGATCGTGGTCGAGCTCCTTCCGGGCGAAGTCGATGATGGTGCTTCTCAGCTCGGCCTGCTGCTCGCTCCATGCCGTCTCCTGCCAGCCGGGGTGTGGGGTCGGGCTCATCCGGTTCCGAACTTCGCCCGACGCAGCGGGCTGCCCGATGCGAGCAGCTCTGAGAGGGAGACGGGACGGATCTCACGCCTCGCCAGCTCCTCGAGGAGGAGCCGGGTCAGGTCTTCCTTGGGGAGAAAGCCGCTAGCCCGGTCTTCGAACTCGTCGGCGCCGACCGGCACGTCATGGAGGAGGACGATCCCGCCGGGGACCAGGCCCGGCAGCGTGCGGCGCAACGGGTCCGCCGGGCTGAGGCCCTTCCAATCTCGGGAGTCGACCGACCAGAGGACGGTCTGCATGCCGCATCCCCTGACGAAGGAAATCGAGCGCAGGTTCTGGGCGCCGTAGGGCGGCCGGAACCAGGGGACCTCGATGCCGGCAACCGCTTCGAGGTCGCGACGGGCGGCGCATATCTCGTCACGGAGCCTGCCCAGGGAGACGTCGGTGAGACGTGGGTGAGTTCGGGTGTGGAGTGCTATGTCGTGGCCTCTGCGCATCGTCTCGTGCAAGACGTCGGGATCCCTCTCCGCCCTCTCCGTCAACACGAAGAACGTCGCCTTGGCGTCGTGCTCGTCGAGCACGTCGAGGATCCGGGGAGTGATGTCGGGATGCGGGCCGTCGTCGAAGGTGAGGTGGAAGACGGGCTCGCTGGTCGCCACCGAGAACAATGAGCCGGCTATCGCGTGGATCGGGCGCTCCACACCGAGCGAGCGAATCACTTTCACGAACGGCCGGGACTGGGTCGCCATGCTCAGGCATCCCTCGCCCGGAGACGACGTACTAGCTCGTAGAGGCGTGGGCCGCCGAGAGCGGCGACCCACCACCCGTATGACTCCACTCTGG
>JBIOVB010000032.1:0-3147 GCA_044867525.1 Acidimicrobiia bacterium
CCGGCTGTCACGGCGCGCAGGGCGGCGGCGGCGCCGGGCCCGCGTTGACCGGTGTCCTCACCACCTTCTCGGTCTGTGTCGACCACATGGAGTGGGTACGGCTGGGCACACAGGGTTTCCAAGAAGAGGGCCGGGACACCTATGGCGACACCGACAAGCCGGTGGGGGGTGTAGGGACCATGCCGTCGCATGCCTCGCTGAGCGAGGAGCAACTGGCGGCGGTGGTCGCCTACGAGCGGGTCAGGTTCGGAAGCGCCGATCCGGCGCAGACTCTCACCGATTGCGGGCTTGTCGCCGCAGAGGGTGAGGGCACGGTTCCTGCCGAGGGTGGGACGACCGTCCCGGGAGACGGTGGGACGACCACACCCGGCGAGTCAACCGCCACAACCGCGGCCGGTTGACCCAATTCCTCTGGCTACCTGCGCAGCGCCCGGGACAGGGCCTTGGGGTCGATTTCCCCCTCCGCGATCACCTCGTCGCCAGGTCCGATCACAACAGGGACCCGCAACCCGTAGTCGCGGACCAGGCTGTCGCTGCCGTCGATATCTACCTCGACCACCTCGAGGTGATGTCTGGCGGCGACCGCTCGAACCAGGGGCCGGGCGTCGTCACAGAGATGACACCCGACTCTGGTCAGAAATTTCACCACCGAAAGATTCAAGACACCACTCTCCGTGGTCGATAATGTGTGTGCATGCAGGAAGGAGGGTGACCCGTTCCCCTCATGCCATGGGCACGTTCGTCCAAGGTGTGAACGGATAGCCTCCCAGCCCGCCCCACGGTAACGGAGCTCTCCTTCATGTAGCCGGGGCCCCCACTTCGCCGTGGGGGCCCTGGCATTTTCTGTGGAGGCGTCCCGTCACACCACCAGGGAACCCCTCGAACGGAACTTAAGATCACCCACCCTGTGCGCCCCGTCACCGCAATCGTGATCGTGATCCTCCTCGTGCTGATCACGGGGGCGGCGCTCATCCAGCTCTGGGAGATCCTCTTCCCGCCAGGGTGACCGGGACTCCGTCGGCGAGATTCAGCTCGAGGTCGGCACGACCCTCCCTCACCGCGATGGCCACCATCCCCGCCGAGTCGACGTGGATCAAGGGCTCACCGGCGGCCACGTCCGCATAGACCGCCGCCCAGGGGACGTTGTGCAGGGTGGCGCCCACCTTGAGTGTCACCATGTCGCCCGGTGTCAGGCCGACCGCGGCCAATTCCTCGGGGCCGATGTTGGTCTGCACATTCCCGAAATGATCGACCCACCAGACCTCGCCGGAAACCGTCGAGCCCTCGACCTTGGGCAGCGGGAGAAGCATCGGGCGCACCTGGTCGGGAGTCAGCATCGGCCCCAGGTCCTCGATGTCCGCCTCGCCAGAGGCGAGCAATGCGGCGGCCGGGGCGAAGACGTCCCGGCCGTGGAAGGTGTTCCCCGGTGATGGGATCATCGCCTCGGGATTCTCGATGGAGACCATCACCTCCGCCCCGCCGACCATGGCCACCGCCGGGGAGAGCACGCCATTGTCGGGCCCGACGAAGAATCCCCACGGAGTGGCTAAGGCAAGCGCCTTGCGCGACGAGCCCACCTCGGGGTCGACGACAACCAGCGCCACCCCCTCGGGCAGGTACTGGATTGCGCGGGTCAAGCGAAGAGCTGCGTTGCGGACGTCGCCGCGCGGCGTGTCGTGTGTGATGTCGATCACCCTCGAATCCGGTGCCAATTTGGCCAGGACTCCATGAACGACACCCACGAACTCATCGCTGCGGCCGTAGTCGGAGAGGAAGCTGATCGGGAGGGACATCGTGTAAGCGGACGCTAGACCGACATTGACACCCCGCGGAGACCGGGGGCCGGAGGCGGGACGAGCGTATATTGCGGCATGGCTGAGCCAAGCTTCGAGGCACTCGCCCGCGAGGTGTCCAGGGCAAAGGTCGCCATGCTCATGGGTGGGGTGGACACGGGCAAGACGACTCTCGCCCTCCAGGCTGCTCGCCTCGCCATTGCCGCCGGCAGGTCTGTGGCGCTTGTCGACGCCGATGTTGGGAACTCCACCGTTGGCCCGCCGGCCTGTGTTGGGCTCAAGGTCTTTCGCAGCAATGCTGATTTCGACGCAGTGGCAAGTCCCGACGCTCTCCATTTCGTGGGCACGATCACGCCGGCGCGACTCGTACTGCAGCAGGTGGTGGCGACTGCGGCGATGGTCGACGAGGCGAGGGCCGTCGCCGATCTCGTCATCCTCGACACGACGGCGGTGGTGTCGGGTGTCGCCGGGGAGACCCTCAAATACCACAAGGCCGAGCTGTGCCGACCGGACAAGGTGGTGGCCTTGCAGCGGGGTGGCGAGATGGAGCCGGTGGTTGGGATGCTGCGCCGATTCCTCGGCCTCGACGTGACCGTCGCTCCCAGTGACCCCAATCTCAACCCGGTCTCCCCGGACGAACGGGCGAGGCGGCGCACCGCCCTCTTCGCAGACGCCCTGGCTCCACCACTCGAGCGGTGGAAAGTGAAGCCGACCGTTTTCGCACCGACACTCCCGGTAGGCCTCAACCTGGGCCGGCTGCACCACGTTCTGGTCGGTGTCCAGGACGAAGGCGGTGGCTGTCTCGGACTCGGGATCCTGATCCACGAGGACGACTCATTGCGGGTGATGACCAACGTGGGCGATGGCATGAAGGGCCTGCGGCTCGGCTCCATGCGGCTCGACCCGGAGACTTTGGCCTCGAATGTCATCAGTCTCCGAGAGGTGATGTTCGGCATCTGACATCGGCGGCGTTGGGGTGGCTCAAGGCCGAACGCCTCGATTCCGATAACCCCTCGATGGGGAAACGCCGATGGCTGCAGCTCATATTGGTCGTCTTGGTGACGATCGGGGTCGGCCTCGCCGCGGGCGCCGACGGAGCCACGGAGGGTGAGTTCCTGGCCAAGATCAACGCTTCTCGCGCCAATGCCGGCCTCGCCCCCCTCAAGTCCTCGGGAAACCTGACTTCGTATGCCCGAAGCCACACCGCGGAGATGATGGACGCCGGGGAGATCTTCCACTCCTCGAGCGGAGAACTGGCAGCCGCAGGGGGCAGCGGGTGGGACAAGATGGGTGAGAACGTCGGCAAAGGGCAGACCCCGAGCAGCCTCCACGACGCTTTCATGGCCTCATCGGG
>JBIOVB010000033.1:0-10674 GCA_044867525.1 Acidimicrobiia bacterium
GGCGCGCGAGAATGGACAGTGGAATGGAGGGGACAGCGCGATGACCCGGTTCGCCTACTTCTGCGGCCACGAGCAGTGGCACCCCGAAGAGCTCGTGGAACATGCTCGCATCGCCGAAGACGCCGGCTTCGACATGTTGGTGGTCTCCGAGCACTTCCACCCCTGGGTCGACGACGCGTCCGCATCAGGGTTCGCCTTCTCCACCATCGGTGCCATGGCCGCGGCCACCGAGCACATCGATTTCGCCACCGGTGTGACCACCCCCCTGTTCCGGTACCACCCGGGCGTGGTCGCCCAGGCGGCGGCGACTCTCGACCGCCTCTCTGCTGGCCGCTTCACCCTGGGCGTCGGGACCGGGGAGAACATCAACGAAGGCCCGCTCGGATATGCCTTCCCCGCCTACGCCGAGCGCAACGCGAGGATGACCGAGTCCCTCGAGATCATGCGACGGCTCCTCGACGGGGAAAAGCTCACATACGACGGCGAGTTCTACCGCACCGATCGGGCCAAGCTCTACTCCCCGCCCGTTGGCCCGGTGCCGATCCTTCTCGCTGCCGGCGGGCCCAAGTCGGCCGACCTCGCGGGACGCCTCGCCCAGGGAGTGATCACCTCGGTCAAGGACCCAACGGAGACCATGGAGAATGTGGTGACCCCGCTGCGAGAGGCGGCGAACCACGCAGGCCGCCCCGAACCGTTGATCCTCGCCACCCGATGGGCGGTGATGGCCGCCAACGAAGACGAAGCTTGGCGCGCCCTCTACTCCTGGCGTGGCCTGCGGGCACCGGGACGGCTGGAAGCCGTGGATCCGGCCGATCTCAGGGAGCGAGCGGACGCCTTGCCCCGGGAAGAGGTGCTCGGGCGCTACCCCCTGGTGACATCCCCCGGAGAGATCGTCGAGACATATCGCCCGCTGGTCGAGGACCTTGGAGCCGACGTGGTCGCCATCCAAATGGCATCCCTCGATCAGCCGGGTCTGATCCGTCTCCTGGGCAGCGAGGTGCTCCCGGTCCTGCGCAACCTGTAGCTGGGGTCAACCGATCCGGGTCATCAGCTCGATCAGGCGAAGGATCTCCTGGACAGCCTCGGGGTCGAGATTGGGATCGGAGGCTGCAACCAGCAGCGATGGAACGACATCCCGTGATGCCTCCAGGATCCGCCCCCCGTCTTGACTTGGAGTCTCCAGGAGCTGCTCGTATGGGGCAATCAGGCTCGCGGAGAGACCGGCACCAAAGGAGGCGAACAAATCCACCCGGTGACCGTCCACCTCCCGGGTGACCACCCGTCCCTCTACACCGCTTTCCGAGCTCACCGTCACGATGTGGAACTCGACTTCGGACTCGGTCTGGGTCCCGGACTCGGCAACGGTGAGCTCCCCGGTCAGGGTCTCGCCTGCTCCCTGGGCGAAGCCGCTCCAGAAGTTGGCGGCCATCTCGGTGTCCCCGTTCTCCAGGGCCTCGGCAACCTCACCGAAACTCGCCCCCTCGGCAAGTGCGGCCAGGGCCGCCTGGCCCGGTATCGCCAGGGAGCTGGCAGCCGCAAAGTCCCCCTCCTGAAGGAAGGCGCTCAGGTCCTCGACCGCTTGAGTCGGTGATCCGGCCCCCGCCCCCAGGGTGATGGTGGTCTCCCCGGTGTCAGCGCCGCCGCAGGCGGCGAGGACGACGGCCACCGGGAGAATCCAGGGCCATCCCCTACGCACGATCGTCCACCAGGTCCGGGATGCGCCCCGTCCGGGCCAGGGCACTCCTCCGCGCCGGGTCCTTGAGCCCGGTGGCGAGCCAAAGCCATGCCAGGTAGGCGATCCCGACCCCCTCCAGCACCCACCGCCACGGGTCGGACATCGCACGCTCCCAGGCCAAGGGCCAAAACGGCGCCGCTCCCATGGGGATGTCCCATCCGAAGAAGGGCCAGAAGAGGACGACCGGGGTGGCCCACAATCCGTCTAACAGCAGATGGAACAGCCAGCCGACGCCGACTGCCATGAACGCCCTACGTCGACGCCCTCGCCGCGTGGTGAGCAAGACCACTGTCATGTAGACCGCGGCCAGGGTCAGCGAGTGAAAGTAGATCTCCCCCGTGGAGAAGGTATCGGGGAGGAGAAGGGTGCCCACCGGGAGATCGACGATGTCGGGTAGCAGCGCACCGAAGAGCAGATAGCGAACGTCGACCTTGGGATCGCGAAAGATCCAGCGGAACAACCACAATGTGGCGCCCGCGTGCCAGAAGAGCATGGGTCAAGGGACCAGGATCCGGCGGCAATGGACGCAACGGGGGATCTCGGCATCGAGAGCCTCGGCCTGCTCCTGGGCCGAAAGGGTCATGTGACATCCACCACAGACCCCGTGGTCGAACCGACCGATGGCCACCCCTTCCTTGGATCGGCGGAGGGTCTCGTACAACTCGGTGAGCTCGGCGGGCACCGGGGCGATCGCCTCCTTCTTCCGCTCTTCTTTGCGGGAGAGCTCGGCGTCGATGGTCTTCCACTCCGATTTGATCACCGTTTCCAGGGCGTCCTTGGTCGACAACACTGACGCCACTTCGGCGTTGAGACGGATCACGTTGTCCCGTGCCGGGTCCACCTGGTCCAACATCCCGAGCACCCGCTCCTCCATCGCCTCCTTCTGGCCGCGAAGGCTCTGCACCTCGAGTCTCATGTATTCGGTCTCCCGGGCGCTCATTCCGCCGGCATAGAGCCTCGTCTCGTGCTCACTCAGCTTGCTCTCCAGCATCTCGAGCTCTCCCTCGGACTTGTCGAAGTCGAGCTCGAGCCCCTTCAGGGCGCTCGACGCTTCGGTCAGCTCTGCTTCCAGCGCCTGCTGAGTCTCATGCGCCTCGCGATAGGCGGCGAGCTCCGGGAGGGACTGACGTCGATCGAGGAGGCGGTCGATCTGCAGATCCAGGTCCTGGACATCCAGGAGGTCGGCGAGTGTCGAGATCTCCATGGCCGCCCGAGGGTAGCGGTGGGGCAAACCCAAGTCGGAGGGCCGAACTGGTCACACCCAGGTTTGAGGGTCGAGGTGGGTGAGGTCGGTCACCTCTACCTCGACGAGGCTCCGGACCCGGGCCACCAGCGCGGCCAAACCTGGTCGCTCGGTGGCGATGTGCCCGGGGTCGACGATGGCCAGCCCGGCGTCGAGGGCGGCCACCGCTCGGTGATGGGACACGTCGCCGGTGACCATGGCATCGGCTACCTCCGAAGCCCTCGCCACGAATTCGGACCCCGACCCGGGGATCACCGCCACCCGCTGCAGGGCACGATCGCTGTCCCCGGAGACCCGTGGCGGCCATGAGCCGAGTCGGTCGGCCACCAGCACCGCCAGGTCACCGAGGCTCCCCTGAAATCCGCCGATCCGTCCAATGTCGGGAAGATTCTCCTCGGGTACGGCGCCGAATGGCTCGACCGCGCTCAAACCGATAGCGCCGGCCAGGGCGTCGGCCGTCCCGCCTTCAGCGGCGTCGAAATCGGTGTGGGTGACCAGGACGCTGACTCCCGCCCGTAGCAGTCGAATCGCCCGGGCCGTCGGAGAGCGCCCTTCGACCAGGCGGTTGACCGGATCGAAGAGCAGTGGGTGATAGGTGATGATGAGGTCGACGTGTGTCTCCTCGATATTGGACACCACCCCTTCGGTGATCTCATGGCACACCCCGATCGTGCCCACATCGGCGTCGGCATCCCCCAACTGGAGACCGACGGGGTCCCAGGTCGCTGCGGTCCAGGGCGGGATGACGGTTGCGAGCTGCGTCATCACTTCGGAGACGGTGGTCACAACCCGATGCTAGAAGCCAGGAAAGGACGCTCTCTATCCTCCCCGCAGTGGACCTCGCCGCCCCCATCGACTGGACCCCATCGGGCGAGCGCGTGGTGGTGGTGGACTCTCACACCGGTGGTGAGCCCTTCCGGGTCGTCGTCGAGGGGGCACCTCCCCTCGTCGGTGACACGATGGCGGAGCGCCGCCGCAGCGCCCTGACCCATCTCGACGGCCTCCGCCGGATACTGATGTGGGAGCCACGAGGGCACGCCGACATGTACGGGGCGTTGCTCGGCCCCCCGGTCGAAGCCGGGAGTGACATCTCCGTCCTGTTCATGCACAACGAGGGCTTTTCCACGATGTGCGGTCACGGGATCATCGCCCTGACCAAGGTCGCTCTGGAATCCGGGATCCTGCCCGCCACGGAACCGGAGACCACGCTCCATGTCGACACTCCGGCGGGCACGGTGCGCGCCACAGCTGAGGTCTCGGCGAGCCGGGTTGGCGGGGTCCGATTTCGCAACGTCCCCTCGTTCGCCTCCGAGTTGGATGCAAGCGTGAGCGTTCCCGGGCTCGGCGAGGTCGAATACGACCTGGCATTCGGAGGCGGGTTCTACGGATATGTCGATGCCGCCTCGGTCGGGCTCACCTGCTCTCCGGCCGATTTCGACGGCCTGGTCGAGGCTGGGCGACTGATCAAGGCGGCGATCATCGGGGACCGGCCAATCGAGCATCCCGAGGACGATGAGCTCGGATTCCTCTACGGGGTGATTTTCACCGGTCCCGCGACGAATCCCGACAACCACTCCGCCAATGTCTGTGTCTTCGCCGACGGGGAGGTCGACCGCTCCCCTACCGGGACCGGGGTCAGCGGCCGGCTGGCAATCGAGCACGCCCGTGGCCGGCTCGCCGTTGGCGAGACCATCGTGGTGGAGAGCATCATCGGAAGCACCTTCACGGGAGCGGTGGTCGAGGTCACGGAGGTCCGGGGCGTGGCCGCAGTAGTGCCCGAGATCGGGGGCCGGGCCCACATCCTGGGACGCACCGAATTCTGGCTCGACCCCGAGGATTCCATCGGCGAGGGATTCCTGCTCCGCTGAGCTCGGGGCTCAATAGCCACTGAGGGCTCCGATCTTCCTCCCGTAGTCGAGGGTACGGCCGAACACCCAGAGGGCGATCGGGTACATGACCAGGGAGAAGAGCGCGAGGGCGCCGACCGCCTGCCACGCCGTCGGGCCGGGGAGAACCTCACCCTCGGGCATCAGGACCCGCCGCAGTGCCTGGATCACGTACGTATGCGGGATGAGCCATGCGAGTGAGCGGATCCAGCTCGGCAACAGGTCGAGGGGGAAGAAGGCACCGGAGAGGACCGATGCGGCGATGGTGTAGAGCTGGAGGACGGGATCCGTGCGCTTCGAGATCACCTTGATGCTCGCCCCGAGGATCCCGATGGCCAGGGTGGCCAGGAACCCCATGAGCACGATGAGAACCGCGTGAGGGACTCCCGACGCAGAGTATTGGGCGCCCAGCGGGACGGATAGGAGGACCATCAGCGCCGCGGTGGAGAATGCCTGGAACGCCGGCCAAGGGATGAGGGCGAACGGCAGGGCGCGCCATGGCATCGGCTCTACCAGGAACATCTCCAACTGCCCCTGGGTGACGTAGTTGAGCATCGCCCCGCCGAAGGAGTTGAGGGTGACGGCCAGGACGCTCATCGTGGCCACACCCAGGACCACGAAGGTGTAGTAGTCGAAGGCGACCTCAGGCCCGTTGTCCCCCACCAGCTCCGCCACGAACTTGAAGGTGACGATGGGGACGAAGGTCGCCAAACCCTGCATCACTAGCGCCAACGGGTAGTTCAACGTGTCGCGGACCAGGATGTGGAAGAAGGCGCTGCCGATCTGGGCCCCGCGACGGGCCCGCTTCCGCAACTGGGAGAATGCACTCACTCCGTTTCCCCCTCATGGTCGGCCTGCCCGGTGACCTTGAGCATCTCCCGCAGCACATCCCGGAGACGGGGCTGGGTGATCCCGATCGAGTTGATCCGGTCGATGTGCCCGTCGAGCATCCTCATCACCGGGCCTACGGCGAGCTCCGTGCTGACCACGAGCAGTTGCCCGTCGATGTCGATATGACCGATGTCGGCACGCCCGCTCAACACCCCCATCCCGCTGACAGCCGATTCCTCGCTGTCGAACTCGATCTCGATTACCGGTCTCTTCGACTTGGCCAGCATCGACTCGAGGTCGCCGGAGTAGACGACCTGACCGCGGTTGAGGAGGACTACCTTGTCGTTGAGGAGCTCGACTTCGTCGAGACGGTGGGAGCTGATCAACACCGCCAGCTCCTGGCTGTTGGCGATGTCCTGGACGAGAGTCAGCAACTCGAAGGAGCCGATCGGGTCGACCGCGCCCGTCGGCTCGTCGAGGATCAGGACCGCCGGCTTGTGCAGGATCGCCCGGGCCAGCATCAAACGGGCCAGCATCCCCGACGACAATGCGAAGCCGACCCGGTCCCGGGCCTCGTACAGGCCGACCATCGTCAGGGTCTCGTCGATCCGTTCCGAGAGCGACTGGCGTGACATGCCCTGGAGACGCCCGTGGAACTCGAGGTTCTCCCGGCAGGTGTGCCTGAGGAGAAGCGTGCGGTTCTCCGCCGGCATGAACCCGACGAGCCGCCGGACCGCAGTCGATTCGTGGGTGCAGTCGTAGCCGAGGATCGTCGCCTTCCCCATGGTCGGCGTGGTGAGCCCGGTGAGCACCCGGAACAAGGTTGACTTCCCGGCGCCGTTTGGGCCGAGGACCGCGAGCAGATCGCCTGGGTGGACTTCGAGCGAGATATCGTCGATCGCAACCACCGGCTCGGTCACCGAAGTGCGCAGCAGAAGCTTCATCCAACGCGAATACGGCTCGTAGACCTTGCGCAGGGCGTCGATGGTGACAATGGGTTCAGACATGCATGACTCTCTTGCGGTCCCGGGAACGGGAAGAGCAGGCTCCGAGACTACCGGTGGGCCGCACGCTGACTATCGGTCGCTCTCGCCCCCGCCTGAACGCGGCTCTCCTGCTCGCCCGGCGCCGGCTGCTGGACTGGTTGGCTCATGACCGAGCCGATCGGGTTGCACGGGGTCCTGGTCACCTACCTGAAGCCGCAGGATCTGACGGCCACTCTTCGCCGCCTCGATGCACAGACCCGCCATCTCGATCGCCTGGTTGTGGTCGACAATGGCAGCAGCCTGGAGACGAGACAGATCGTGGAGTCTCGGTCCGGAAGCGCACACCGGATCGAGTACCTCGACCCCGGTGAGAACCTTGGGCCTGCCGGGGGTTATGCCCTCGGGATGCGGCACCTGCTCGATGGTGCCGGGGACGAGGACTGGATATTCCTCTTCGACGACGACGACCCTCCATTCTTCGACGATGCCATCGAGAACGCAGCCCACTTCGCCGTGGAGACGGCCGGGAAAGACCCGGCCACAGGAGGGGTCGGGATCAGCGGGGGTCGCTTCGATGCCGCCCGGGGCCGGGTCCTGAGAATCGGCGACTCCGAACTGAGCGGCATGGTGCCGGTCGACCACATCACCGCTGGTGGCCTCCCCGCCTACCGGGTACGTGCGGTGCGCCGGGCAGGAGTCATGCGTCCCGAGCTCTTCTTCGGCTTCGAGGAGTTGGACTACGGGCTGCGTCTCAGCCGAGAGCACCGGCTCTACGCCGATGGGGAGCAGTGGCGGGAACGCAAGCGCGTGAAGCGGGAAGCAGGGCTGCTTCCCCCAGAGGAGCACTCTGCCCGACGGACGGCGTCGACCAGCCTCCGCCTCGAGGGCGTCTCCTGGCGGCGCTTCTACAGCCTGCGGAACCTGGTCTTCATCCTCCGCAGCTCCGGGCACCCCTGGAGCGCCATCCGGGTAGCCGTCGGGCGCGGGGTGCTCAAGCCCTTGGTCAACTTGCCGCTCTCCCCCTCGGTAGGATGGCAGAGCCTCAAGCTCGGGTGGCGAGCGGGGCGCGACGGCTGGAGGGGACAGCTCGGGCGCACCCTCGATCCACCCCGGCCAGGCGATCCGGGCTAGCCGCCCTCGGCCACTCGCACCGACCAGTTTGCCACCTCCTCGATGATGGCGTCCTGGGTCGGCGGGTCCTGGATGTTGGCGAGGCTGCCGCTCACCATGCCCACTTCGGCTCGAGCTCCCCCGGACTCCAGTATCTCGCCGAGGCGCCCGGACAATGCCTGGTCGAAGTCCGCGCGCCGCTCCTCGTCCTCGTCGCCGAAGACGAACCGAATGCTCCCGCCCCGATCGAGGAACCTCGCGAGCGGGTCGAGGAAGCGACCGCTGGCGCCGGCATTCGACGCCAGGTCTGCCGCCATCTTGATGTCCTCGCGACCGGCGCGGCCTGTCACCTGGCGCACCTTGGCGCTCCCGACCTTGAGATACGACCGGCGCATCTCCCGACTCGCCAGGTTCTTGAGTGTCTTCCAACGGAATGCCCGTCGTAGATAGTGGCCCAGCCCGTATTGCTCGGCCCAGTCCTCTGCTTTCTCCATGCGCCCATCACGCACCATGGCCGAGATCGTGTACACGCCCTCGACCGAGTCGACGTCGGCCGCAGCCACCAGGACACCTCTTCCCCCGAGGCAGTCACCCACCAGCAGGAAGCGCCTCACCCCCTCTCCCTCCATGAAGCGGATCGCTGCCAGCACGTCGTCGGAGAAAGGAGTCTTGTGGTCGAAGTTGTCGACCCTGCCCGTGGCGTCCCCGTTGCCATGATGATCGAAGCGGAGGGCGTGGAACCCGATCCCAGCGACGCGGCGCGCCAGGTTGGTCCAGTACTGGTTGTAGTAGGAGGACATGGTGTACCCGCCGCCGTAGAGGAGGATCACCCCGACACCGCGTGGCTCCGAAACCGGGTCGGTGACCACCCCGAACAGGGTGTCCCCCCCGGATGGGAAGAAGATCGGCCGCTCCTGGACGCTTGTGGCCATCTCAGCCATTGGGCACCACGTCCTCGGCGACGCCCGTCGAAGCGTGCCGCAGCCAGGCAGCTATCCGCTCTGCGGTCTCCTTGGTCTCCGGCTGGTCCTCAGGTGCGGCATTCTCCACGTACCAGAAGGGATCGACTTTGGCCCGGACGTCGACATCGACCTCGAACCCGAGATCGGACAGCTGGGCCAGAGTCTTTGCGCCCTCGGGTCGGAGCGAGCCCTCCTCACCCAGTCCGAACAGCAGGATCGGGCGTCGCGTTCCCGCCTCGACCTGCTCGATGATCGTGGTGCCAGCAATCGACTCGTACAGCTCGGAGGAGAGCCGGCAACCGAGCAGGGCCACGTCGGAACCGGGGCGCTTCAGCTCCTCGGCCAGAGTCGTCATGGTCAATCCCTCGGATGTGTCCTTGCGGAGCTTGTACACCGAGTGGGCGCGGAGGGCGTTGCGGAAGTATTGGGTCCCGTTGGGTGGAGGTGAGTCGAGGATCAGGGGCGCTCCGTCGCCACTGGCCGCCGCCGCCGGGTAGGACCCGAGATTGACGCCGAGATAGGCGACAGACAGCCCGTCGAAGAGTCCCCCGATGAGCGCTCCCGCCTCCCTGGCGTCTTCAGTCATCGAGGCCAGGCCGAGACCGGTGACGTCGCCGTCGCTGTTCCCCATCCCGCGGTAGTGGAACCGTTGCACGACGACGCCACGCGAAGCCATCTCCCGCGCGGTCAGGACGCCGGAGCGGTAGTGGGCGCGGAACTGGGCCAGGATCGGGTCGCACATGACCACCCCCACTCGGGTCTCACCCTGAGTCGGTCGATAGCGAATCCCGAAGACCCGGTCCCGACCGGAACCGAAGAACTCCGCCTCTTCGACGATTCCCAATTCGTAGTCGACACGCCGCGCGTCAGACATGTCCTGGATCTTGCCCCTCACCTCGATTCCCGGGCCAGGATAGCCCTGGGTTCCGGGACTTCTACGGGAGGCAACCTCCTTGAGCAACCGGGCTGCGCTCCTAGTCTGTGTCGGGATTGGAGGGGGGCGTGCAATTCTTCTCGATGTGCAACCTTGTCGTCTCCGGTTCGTCGATGCGAGTCGGGGCGCCAGGAGGCCGCGACACGGTGCCGACTTGTGAGCAGTGAGAACCCGCTGGTGACGGTGGTCATAACCACACGCGATCGGCCCGCGCTCGCGGAGCGTGCCCTGGCCAGCGTCCTCACTCAATCGGTACAGGACTTCGAGGTCCTGATGGTCGACGACGGATCCGTCGACCCGGTGGTGTTGGCATCCCCGGATGCCAGGGTGAGGTTGCTCCGCCACGAGATCCCCCGTGGGCCGTCGGCGGGCCGGAACACGGCCCTCGCCCAGGCGCACGGTGAATGGGTGACCTTCCTCGACGACGACGACGAATGGCTGTCGACGATGCTGGAGACGTCACTCGACGCCGCCAAGACCTCACATCTCGAGCCGCCGATTTCGGTGCTCTCCGGGATCGACATCGTCGACCCCGACGGGGAGGTCCTGAAGACGCGGATGCCGCCGACCCTGGGCCGGGGTCAGCATTTCTTCCTCGAGGACCTGCCTGAGGGGGGCAGCTTCCAGACCCACGCAACGCTGGTGGCACCTACCGCGGTGGTCCGTGAGATCGGGGGATTCGATGAGGCGCTCCGGGGCAGCGAGCACGACGACTTCTTCCTCCGGCTCAATGCCGCCAGCTCGATCGTCGGAGTCCGTCAGGTGACCTATCGCATCAACGCCCACCGCGGCCCCAGACTCTCCAAGGCGGTGTTGGAGCGGGCACAGGGAATGGAGCGGACGGTCGAAAAGCATCGCGAAACGTTCCGGCTCCATCGCCGCCGTTATGGTCGATACGTGTCCACGATGGGCGCCGCATTCCTTCGCTCCGGCAAATGGGGCCTGGCAGTATCCGCCACCACCAGGTCCCTGCTGATCGACCCCACC
>JBIOVB010000034.1:0-12106 GCA_044867525.1 Acidimicrobiia bacterium
CTCTGGGTGAGCAATGACCGGGACGAAGTGCTTCAGATCTCGGCCGACGGTGAGATCCTATCGACGCGGCCCGGAGAGCTGAAGGGAGGCGAGGGACTCGGCTATCTATGGGTCAACGACCCCGAGACCGACCTCATCTCAAGCCTCGATGAGGACGGGACGATGGGCGAGATCGTGATTCCGACCGAGGCCGGCCGGGGGACGATGTCGGGGGCGGGAGTGAGACAGGTCGCTGAAGCCGCTGGCAAGCTCTACTTGATGGACGGCGATTACCCCTGGGGAACGAATCTGAGCGTGTACGACCCCAGCACGGGCGAGCTCGACTCTTTTGCGGAGCTCACCTTCGGGCTGCTCGACCTCACGGAGTCCGATGGGTATCTGTGGGTGACTTCACACACCGACCATCTGCTGATCAGGGTCGATCCTGGGACCGGAGAGGTGAGGCACTTCCCCTTGCCGGGCAAGGCAGGCGGGGTCCAGGTTGCCGATGGGTCGTTGTGGGTGCTCTTGAATCACCCTGGCGCGTTGGTCCGGGTCGAGCCCGCCGAATTGGTCGAGGCGGCCCCGATCGTCGTCGACAATTGGGATCGATTCCCCCATCGCCTCATCTGCACCGGCAATCCCGAATCGGGCACACCCACCATCCTCTTCGAGCCCTACGACTGGCTCGACTACGGGTCGTGGTCGGTGATCCAGGCAAGACTGTCGGCGCAGGGATACCTGGCATGTGCCAACGGTTACGTCGAGGGCGAGGCAACTCCAGAACAGCGGACTGCCGATCTCGAAGCGGCACTGGCCGAGGCCGGGGTCAATGGCCCATTCGTTCTGGTCGCCACCGGTGACGGAGTCCACGCCACGCGTCTATTCGCCGACGGCAGAGACGACATCGCTGGAGTGGTCCTGGTCGATCCGTCCCCGATCGGCTTCCAAGAGCTGATGAACGAGTTGCTGCCACCCGATTCCGGAAGGCCGCCTTGGGTCGGGATCGACGCCAGCACCTCGGCCTCCCTCGACGATTTCGGGGATGCACCATTGACGGTGATCGGTCAGGACCCGGAGGCGGTGTTCGCCAGTGAGCGATTCATCGACAGTGTCGGTTCCGAAACCGCGGATGCACTGAACGATGCCTGGCAAGCAGGACTCGACTTCTACGCCGGCCTCTCCACCGACTCCCGATCGATGGTGGCCGACGGCACCGGGATGCACATGGTGATTTGGGATCTCCCCGACCTTGTGGTCGAGGAGATCCTCGGTGTCATCCAGGCCCAGTAGCAACACTGTCCGGCGCCCGTAGCCGGCCTGTCCGTATCATCGAGTCCGATGACGAGTGACCAGTCTTGAGCGAAGGGGCGGTCGCCGTGGTCGCTCTTTTGGTCATCGGGTGGGCCTTGGTCTCAGGCGCGCTGGCCCGCAACAACGTGACCGGCCCCATCGTCTTCTCCATAGCCGGGTATCTCTTGGCTAATCCGGACTGGGGCCCGATCGCCATCGACGTGGAGACCGCGGGCGTGCACACGCTCGCCGAGGTGACCCTGGCCCTGGTGCTGTTCGCCGATGCGGCACGGGTGAACGTCTCCGAGTTGCGCCACGATCTCTCGCTTCCGGTGCGGCTCCTAGGGATCGGCCTTCCCCTCACGCTGATCCTTGGGGGGGTGTTGGCATTCCTGCTCTTGGGAGACATCACCTGGGCCCTCGCCGGATACGTGGGTGCCACTCTGGCTCCCACCGACGCCGCCCTCAGTGCCCAGGTCATCAGTGACAAGCGGGTGCCGATGAGGCTACGGCGTGCGCTCAATGTGGAGAGCGGGCTGAACGACGGGATCGCCACCCCCGTGGTCGCGCTGATGATCGCCCTCGCCGCCGGCGAGATGGGGATCGAGGCCGCAGGTGAGCCCATTACCGCGAGCACCGCCCTGCTCGACCTGGCTCTGGGCGCCTTGGGTGGTCTCATCTTGGGATTTGGAGGGGCGATCGCCATCAACTTTGCCTCGAGGCGGGGGTGGATGTTGCCTGGCGGGCGGCGGCTCGCCACCCTGGCAGTCGCCATCGCAGCCTTCACGGCAACGGTTGCACTCGGCGGAAACGGGCTGATCGCCGCCTTCGTGGCCGGCATCGCGTTCGGGGGCGGTCTCAACAAGGAGATCATCGAGGTCGAGCGAGCAGTGCTCCTGCCTGAGCTCGGTGGTGAGCTGTTGGCGCTCGTCATTTGGTTCCTGTTTGGAGCGACTCTGGTGCCTATCGGTCTCGCACACGCGGACGTCGGCGTGATCGGCTACGCATTGTTGAGCCTCACTCTGATCCGGATGGTCCCGGTGGCCCTCTCCCTGGTTGGTACAGGCATCCCTCGTGACAGCGTCCTCTTCGTAGGGTGGTTTGGGCCTCGTGGCCTGGCCTCCGTCGTCTTCGCTCTCCTCGCCCTCGAGGACCTGGGTGAGGGCGCCAACGAAGCGGTCGCTGTGGTCGCGATCACAGTGCTGATCAGTGTCGTCCTCCACGGGGTGACCGCCGGGCCAGCCGGGCGACGATTCACAGAAGTGGGCCAAGCGGCCGCGGCAGATTCCCAGCCTGTCCTCAGGGCGAGGACCAGTGGGTTTCTCGACCGCCCGGGAGTTTCAGGGGAGTCGGCCGAACCAGAGCAATGAGCCGAGCCCGGCGACGCTGAGCATGGCGATTGCGATCCCCGTGAACAGGTCTCCCACCTCGACTTGTTCGGCTTCTACCTGGACCGACCGTCCCAGGTCCTCGTATACCTGATCGAGCTGTTCGGCGGTAGCCGCAGTGAGGCCCTTCCCATCGGTCTGTCGAGCCAGTTGCTCCAGAGCGGCTTCGTTGACCGGCACCGGAACCGTCGCTCCGAGAGGGTCGACAACCGTGCCCGCGTCAGTCCCGAATGCGATGGTGTGCACCGGGATCCCAGCCCGACGCGCCGCGGTAGCAGCCTCGTCGTTCGATCGGCCGGTTGTGGTCTCGCCGTCGGAGAGCAACACGATGGTGCCCACCGCCCCGTCGTCGCCCTCGCTTTCCTCGACCTCGACGCCCGATTCGATGGCTTCGATCCCTAGAAAGACCGCCTCACCGATCGCGGTGCCTTCTCCGAGCCGGCTCCGAGCGACAGATGCATCGATCACCCGACGCACCGCCTCGAGACGTGGCGTTGGGGCAATGAGCTGGCGGGCCGTGCCATCGAAACCGATCACGCCCACCGCCACTCCGTCAGGCACGGTGTCGAGAAAGGCACCGGCAGCTTCTCGCGCCGCGTCGACCCGGGATGGCGCCACGTCCTCGGCCTCCATCGAGATCGAGGTGTCGATAGCGAGAACCACCACTTGTCGCGACTCCCTGGTCTCCCCGGCAATGACCGGGCGGGCGAAGGCAACTGTTGCCACGACAACCGCCAGTAGGAGGCCGAGGGCGGTGAGGTGGCGGCGCCAGCCCGGGCGGTCGGGCGCAACGTCATCGAGCAGCTCGATCGTGGTGAAGCGCAATGCATAACGCCGGCGGCGGGCCTGGACCACGAGGTAGCCAAGCGCCAACGCCACTGGGAGGCCGAGCAGGACAAGTCGCTCCGGGGCCAGGAAGCCGAAGTCGGTCATCGCATCGACCTTCCGGCCGACATCAGCCGTGCCCTCCTGCCCGAGACGAATCTCACGAAGTCGAGCACCCAATCGCGATCGGTCCGCAGGGCAAGATGGTCTGCACCACAGGCTTTGAGCCGCGAAGCCACTTCCAGCCGCCGCTGCTCGGACACCTCTCGGTATCGCCGCCGCACATCGTGCTTCGATGTGTCGAGCAGCCGACGGCGGCCGGTCTCGGGGTCGACGAGCGACACCAGCCCGACGTCGGGCAGTTCCAACTCGCGGCGGTCGATGACCTCCACGGCGATCACCTCGTGACGCCGGGACAGGGCCCGCAGCGGCCTCTCCCACTCTGGTTCCCCCAGGAAGTCGGATATGACTACAGCCATCCCCCGTCGGCGGGCGGTACGTCCCACCATGTCAAGCGCACCTCCCAGGTCCCCCTCTTCTCCATCGACCGGTGCGGTCAGGAGCGCCGCCATGATGGCTCCGGCATGTGACGAGCCGCCCCGCGCCGGGAGCATCCGGGGGCGCGAGCCCTTGTCATGCGGGGTGGTGGTTATCGCACCCACCCGGTTCCCATGCTTGGTGGCTAGTAAGGCGAAAGCGCCGGCAGCCGACCAGGCGACCTCGTGTTTGGTGGAAAGCCCGGTTCCGAATCCGAGGCTGGAGGACGTGTCCAGCACCAGCCACACGTCGAGCTCGTGGTCGGCGATCATGTCACGCACGTGTGGCTCGTGGTTGCGGGCGGTGACAGCCCAGTCGATGTGCCTGGGGTCGTCACCGGGGACGTAGGGGCGAGCCTCGCCACGCTCGGTCCCGTGACCGGGAAACAGACCCGCATGGTCGCCCGCGAGGAGGCCGTCGAGGCGGCGGAGCACGGTGAGCCGGAGCCGCTCGATCGACGCCATCGAAGGTGATGTCAGCCGTGACGGGCGGGGGACTTCCTCCACACCTCGCGGCGGGCCAGTTCTGCGCAGCATTTCAGACCGCCAATGAGGTTCGATTCCCGACGAGTTGGGACGACGACAACCGAGGCGCCGGAACGGTTGTCAACACCTCGACCAGGATCTCGTCGACCGTCACGCCGTCTGCCACCGCGTCGAAGGACGGCACCAACCGGTGGTTGAGGACGTCGTAGGCGATGTCGTACACGTCCTGTGGGAGGAGATGATCCCTCCCCCGCAACAGAGCGAGGGCCCTCCCGGCGGAGACGAGGCCGATGCTCGCCCGTGGGCTGGCCCCATATGCCAGCAGCCCATCGATCTTCACCCCGTGCTCTCCGGGACTGCGGGTGGCGAGGACCACCCGGATCGCGTAGTCCTGCACGGCCCGGTCGACATAGACCTCGGCTGCGGCCCGCTGCAATCCAGCGACGTCCTCGGTGGAGAGGAGAGGCACCGGACTGGCCGGCGTCTGGCTTGCGCGATCGACGATCTGGTGCTCCTCCTGAGCCGTCGGGTAATCGACCGGGATCCTCATCAGGAACCTGTCTCGCTGAGCCTCCGGTAGTGGATACACCCCCTCCGACTCGATCGGGTTCTGCGTCGCCAGCACCAGGAACGGCAACGGAAGCGGGTAGGTGGTGCCGCCGATCGAGATTTGACGCTCGGCCATCACCTCGAGCAGCGCCGACTGGACCTTGGCCGGAGCCCGGTTGATCTCGTCTGCGAGCACGAAGTTGGCGAACACCGGCCCCAGCTCGACATCGAACATCTCGGTCGACGGCCGGTAGATGCGGGTGCCGACAATGTCCGAAGGCAGCAAGTCCGGCGTGAATTGGATGCGGGTGAAGGTGCCGCCGAGGGCTTTGGCCAGCGTGGAAACGGTCAATGTCTTGCCCAGGCCGGGCACCCCTTCCAGCAGACAGTGGCCACCTGCGAGAAGCGCCACCAGGACCCGCTCCAGGACCCGCTCCTGGCCCACTATCACGCTCTGCAGCTGGGACAGGACCTCTCGGAGCTGGATGGTGACCATCCCCGATCGGGGCATTTCCGTTCTGGCTGCGGTGTGGCTGGTCGTCATGAGCCGTCTCCCTCCCCAGGAACCGGGATCGGCGTCGCCAATAGCTCCTCTAGGAGTTGCAGGAGCTCGGGCGGGATGTCGGCGGCGCCGAACATCTCCTCGAGCATCTCTTCGAGGCCGGGGAGATTCTCCAAACCCTGTGCGCCTTCGGGGCCGAACAACTCGTCGAGCCCCGGGAGCAGGTCCTCCAGGCCAGGGACGAGTTGGTCCAGGCCCGCTGCGCCCTCGGGTGCGGGAATTGTCGGGGCGTCGACGCCACCGTTGGCCTCGACCTCTTCCATCAACGACGCGAAGTCCTCGACGGGCACCGCGAACCCCACACCGTCGTTGCCGCCGGACATCGAGGCAATGGCGGTGTTGATCCCGATCACCTTGGCCTCGGCGTCGGCCAATGGTCCCCCGGAGTTCCCAGGATTGATCGGGGCGTCGGTCTGAATCAGCCCGGTGAGGGTTCCCACCGGGGTTTCCAACTCTCGGTCGAGGCCGGAGATGATCCCCGCCGTGACCGACTGCTGGAAGCCGAACGGGCTTCCCAATGCGATCGCCGGCTCACCGACTTCGACCGTGCCCGGCTCGGCAATGGTCGCTGCCACCAGGCCGTCGGCGCCGTCCAGCGCCACGATGGCGAGATCCCGCTCCGGAGCCCTGGCCACCACCCGGCCGTTGAATGTGCGGTCGTCGGCAGTGCGCACCGAGACCTCGTCTGAGAAGGAGACCACGTGATGAGCGGTGAGGATCAGGCCTGATGTGTCATAGATCACTCCCGAGCCGACTCCCCCACCTGCCTCCAGGCCACCGAGGACCTCGATATGGACTACGGCCGGGCCCAGGGCGGAGGCCGCTGCGGAAGGGCTTCCCCCTTCTGCCTCACCGCCTGCAACGGTCGGAGTAGTCACCGGTTCGTCGCCTTGCAGCATCCAGAGTGCGAACGCGACCAAGGCGAGGGCAATCGTCCCACCGCCCAGGGCCCAGACCCATCCCCTGCGGTGCTTGGGCTCGGTGGTTACCGGGACTTTGACCGCTGGAGCCGGAGCGACCGTCGAATCCGCTGTTCCCGGGGCGGCGGTCGATATCAGATCGGCAACCGGCGGTGACGCCGGAAGGTCACGCCACGATCGACGGCGGCGAGCCTTTGGCGGGCTGGGATCGAGCTGGGTCAACGGAACCTCCGGTGTTCGGGCAAACGGCGACACCGTAAGGAACCCGCTTTAAAAGGGCCGTCAAGCCGGCTGGAAGTCCTTGCGCCAGGGCTGTGCCATCGGATGGATCCCGTCCGGAGCTACCACATCCTCGAGGTCGGCTTCAGGGGTGAGGGGTAGCCACACCGTCAGGGTTGCCCCTCCCCCTTCCTCGGCTTGGATTGTGACGGCTCCGCCATGGGCCTCGGTCAGCTGGCGGGCGATCGTCAGACCAAGCCCCGACTCGGCATTCCCATTGTCGAAGTTGCGCTCGTGCGGCCCTCGCCACCCTCGTTCGAAGGCACGCGCATGGAGATGGGGCGCCAGCCCTGGACCTTCATCGCTGACTGCGATCCATGCCCAATCCTCGAGCCCACCCCAGTCGACCACGATCGCCGAGCCTCGGGGCGCGAGTCTCACCGCATTGCTCAAGAAATTCCCGATGGCCGCCCTAACCGCAGCCGGATCGGCCGGGACCATGGTGGCAGTCGTCCCCGCGACGAGGAGATGGATGCCCCGGGCGCGGCTGGGGCCGAGATGCTCGCCGACCGCATCAGCGGCGAGCAGCGCCAAGTCCGATGGACCGTCTGCCTGCTCCACTGACAGCTGCCCATACCCTTCGAGGTCGTTGACCGTCCGTGCCATGCGGTCGGATGCCCTGCGCGCAGCGTCGATATAACCCTTTGCAGGGTGATCCTGCCCGGCTTCGCCAGTCGCCAACTCGAGATTGGTGGCCATCACCGCCAGCGGTGTCCGCAGCTCATGAACGACCTCGTCGAGGCGCTTCTGGCGCTCGTCGTCGGCCAGCCGCACCTCGGCGCGGCCACGATCGAGGGTGCCCAGAACGCGGCCGGCGAGAAGCCAGGCCGCAACGAAGGCAGGGATCAGAGCGATAGTTGGCGCCACAACACCCCAATTCACGATGAAGGATCGGGCGGCCAATGCGGTGGCCTCGCCACTCTCATCGGTGACGATGAGCAGCGCAACCGCGTTCCCGATACGGGCGAGCCCGGCCTGGGTGCCTCCCTCCTCCCCGACGCCCAGGCTGGAAAGGAAGACCAGGGATGCAGCCGCGGCAATGACTGCGACCAACACGGCCGGGGATGCGAGGACCATGGTGAGCCGTGCCCTGCTCCAACCTCCTGATGTTTGCACGCTCATCCCGTGCGCCCTGTCCGGCCCGACAACGCGTAGCCGCGCCCCGGGAGCGTGACGATGAGCCGGTCGCCGCCGGTCACAGCCAGCTTGCGCCTCAGATTGGAGAGCGTCATCCGCACCGTGTTGGTGAAGGGGTCGGCATGCTCGTCCCACACGTGCTCGAGGAGCTGCTCGGCGCTGTGCACCTCCTCTGGATGCAGTAGGAACCAACGAAGGAGGGCAAACTCCTTCACGGTGAGGTCGATCGGCGTCCCGCCCTGTGTCACCTCGTGCCGGGCAGTGTCCATCTCGACGCCTTCATACGAGATCAGCGAGCTCCCGGCGGACGTGTCACGCCTCAACAAGGCCCGAATCCGGGCTCCGAGCTCACCGAGGGAGAAGGGCTTGACCAGGTAGTCGTCTGCGCCTTCGTCCAGCCCTCGGATTCGATCACTGACGCTACCCCGAGCGGTGAGCATGATGATCTTCGGAGACACTCGCTTGCCAAGAGGCTGCTCCACGTCCGAGACCACCGTGCGACATACATCCAGCCCGTCGCCGTCCGGCAGGCTCAGATCGAGGCAGACCAGGTCGTATGCATTGACCAGCGCGAGTTGGACCGCCGACGAGGCCCCCGCAGCGGTATCGACCGCGTACCCGTCCCGGCGCAAGCTGTCGGCGATCGCTGCAGCCAGGTCGCGCTCGTCCTCGACCACCAGGATGCGCATCAGCGGCCTCCGTCGGAGCGCGGGGCACGGCGTCGCATGACGCGATGGTTGGTGGAGGTATTGAAAGTCATCAGTGAGGGTGGGAGCCCGCGAGAAGACGCCGCTGGCGGTGATTCGGTTCCCGAAACTTAGATCGACTCCGGCCGTTAGCGGACCTCGTAGCACGGACCGACCCTGTGATCCCTTCCATGCAATCCGGCAAAGGACTCTGCTCCGAACCAGTGGCGTCATCGCAGCGACCTTGGAAGGAGAAAAGATGACGACCATGAGAAAGACCGCGCCGAGCGTGGCGCTATGGGTGTTGCTCGCCCTGGTGACCACACTTGCGCTGGCACCCCTCGGAGCCCAGGGAGCGGACCATCTCGATGCACCGGGGTTGAACCCGCCGGGTGGCGACGCCCGTCTCGATATCAACGATGTGTACGTGTTCGCGGGATCCAATGCCGCGAAGACGGTGCTGGCCGCGACGGTGAATCCGGCAGCGACAGGCGACTCCAGGTTCGCCATCGAAAAGGTCGGCGCCTATCACATCCGAATCGACAAGAACGGCGATGCCGTCGAGGACATCACCTACACACTCGAGTTCAGGGACCGCAAGTACCGAGATGGTCAAACCGTCGCTGTGCGCCGGTCCACGGGACGTGAGGCACGCGACGTCGATCCACGGGGACGGATGATCGGGCTCGGCAGCACCGAGAAGGCCATCCAGCTCTGGTCCGGGAACGGGAAGTTGTTCACGGGGCTCCGCTCCGATCCGTTCTTCTTCGATCTCGGTGGATTCCGTGGGACAGTGGAGGGGGTCGGACCGCGGATGCTCAACGACGGCAGCCAGAGCGACTTCTTCGAGTCGCTCAACACACTGGCGATCGTCCTCGAGGTGCCGGACTCGAAGCTCGGCAGGAACATCGGCGTCTGGGTGACAACCAGCTCGGAAAAAGGTCGCGACCGTCAGATCGACCGGATGGGCCGTCCCGCGATCAACACCGTGGTCAACAGCTCCGGTCCGATCGTAGGCGCCGACCCCAATGCCAAGAACGTCTACAACGCGTCGAAGCCAAAGGACGACGTGGCGAAATTCACCGGTGGTGCCGTTGCCGCGCTGCAGGCGTTCTCGTCTCTCGACACCGAAGGTACATACACCGACGCCGCGGCGGCTGCCTTGGCCGGGGTGCTGTTGCCAGACATCATCACCTATGACACCGCCACCGCCGCTGCCGGGCCACTCAACGGCCGGGCGTTGGCCGACGACGTGATCGACATCGAGTTGCGCATCGTCACCGGGGGTGACCCGCTGGGACTGTTCGACGACCGCGATGCAGACGGTGCAATCAACACCGACGGCATCGGGCCTCACAGCGACTACATGAGCACGTTCCCCTACCTGGGAGTGCCTCACAGCTGAGCGAGTGGCCGGTGGGGCCCATGGCCCCACCGGCCTCGCTCACGTCATGAAGGAGATACCCGATGCGCAGAACAATCGCCGCCGTAGTCGCCGCCGGCCTATTGGTGGCCGGGTCCTACGGCCTGCGCGCCATCGTCAACGACGAGGTGATCCCGCAACCAAGCACCCTGGAACTGACGCCGATCCCCAGACTCCCTGAAGTAGATCGCCTGATATCTGTATTCGGGGAACGGGTCGCCGAGAATGGGGATCCGCTCGACCTCGCCGAGCTGGGCAGGCTTCACCTGGAACGAGCCGGCATGACCGGGGATATCGGAGCCTTCGGAGAGGCGATCGAAAGCCTCACCAGGGCGGTGGATCTGGCTCCCGAGGATCGGACGGCAACGCTGAGGCTGGCCCAGGCATCATTGGCCGTTCACCGATTTCAAGATGCACTCGAGATCGCAAACGACCTGGTCGCCACCGAACCGGGTGACGCCGCCGCTCGGTTGGTCATCGCGGACGCCGAATTCGAGCTCGGCGACGAAGAGTCGGCCGCGGAAGCCCTCAACGACGTGGCTTCCCTCACCGGCGAGATCCCTGAGATCCTGACCCGACGGGCCCAACACGCCGACTCCATGGGGGAGGTCCCGATGGCTCTCGGCTATGCCGAGGAGGCATTGCGGCTCGTCGATGACGACACCGCGGAACCCAGGCTTCTTGCCTTTCACCTGACTTTTGTCGCCCATTTCCTCAACGACCTCGGGAGATTCGAGGAGGCAGAGGACTTGCTGCGCCGCGCCATCGATGTAGACCCGTCGTGGTCGTCCTCGCACGTCACGATGGGTTGGGTGCTGATGTCGAGCGGCCGACTGCAGGAGGCCTTCTCGGCCTATGAGACCGCCTCGTCGCTGAGAACCGATCCGAGCACGCTCGCCATGCTCGGAGACATCTCGTTGGCCCTGGGCGAACAGCAGCGCGCGGAGACGTTCTTCAGCCAGGTGGAGCCGGCCGCGACGCGAACCGAGGTGCATCGCAGCGCCTATCGGCGAACCCTGGCCCAGTTCCTGGCGGATCACGACCTCGACCCGAAGAGGGCTGTCGAGCTCGCCCGACAAGACGTCAAAGAGCGGGCCGACCCGTTCGGTCTCGACACGTATGCATGGGCGCTCTATCGGGCGGGTGAGTTCGAAGAGGCCCGGACGGAGATCGAAAAGGTATTCGCCGTGGGTTTGAGCGAGCCGCAGATCCTCTACCACTCGGCCTTGATCGCCCTCGCCGAGGGAGACGAGGGACGGGCCCGAAAGGAGCTCACACAGGCACTGGACAAGGCGCCGCTCTTCCATCCCCTTCAAGCACCGGATGCGAAGCAGGTCCTCAGGTCCCTGGAGGACTGAGCGAGAGCCTGACTGAAAGACCTGTTGGTCGGCCAGCCCAGGACTCCCTGGGCACTATCCGCTGGTGATCGGCTCCCCGAAGGCGATCACCAGCCCGATCACCAAGCCGATCGCGGCGAAGACCAGGAGGGCGATCTGAGCTTTCCAATACTCGAATCGCTCCGAGATGGCGGCGAAGAAGAGCACGGCGGCGAAGAGAAGCGTCGTCAGCGTGTATATGTCCGAGATGGTGTTGGCGTCCTCACCGGAGGCGAACAACTCGTCGGCCCGCGCTTCGAGGCGCTCCGCCTCGGCGTCCTGGGCAACCTGGTACTCGGGCATTACGAACGGGCTTGGCGGGGCGTCGGGGTTGTTCAGCGGGTCGAGGGCCATCCATGCATCGAAGCCCACCCGGAACTCCTCACGGAATCGTTGGAAGTAGAAGTCGGCAACCTGATCGTTCTCTTCCAGCAGGGCATCTATGTAGTTCTCGAAGAGGCTCAGGTCCGCGAGCCGGAACTGGTTGGCCTCGGTCCGTTGCTGGGCGGCGTTGGTCCGGGAGCCGGACGCCTGGGTGTAGTTGGACGATTGGATCCCGTCCCACAGTGACGCCTGATATCCGCTCCATGCTGTGGACAAGGCTGCGAACGCCAGAATCGCCACCGTGATGATCTCCAGGATCTTCTCGCTGCGGGTCACGACGGGG
>JBIOVB010000035.1:0-14011 GCA_044867525.1 Acidimicrobiia bacterium
GCCCAACTACGTGTACCAGCTCGCCGACGAACCGTTGTTTCCCGATCAGTGGTCCTTGGAGAACACCGGTCAAACCGGCGGCAAGGTCGATGCCGACATCGACGCTCTCGACGCCTGGTCCTGGACCACGGGCGAATCCGACGTGGTGGTGGCCATCCTGGATACGGGCATCGCCCTCAACCACTCCGATCTCGCACCCAACCTATGGGCCAACCCCGGAGAGGTTGGCGGAAATGGCCTCGACGACGACGGCAACGGCTACGTCGATGACGTCCGCGGCTGGGATGCAATCGACAATGACGCCGATCCGACCGACACCCACGGGCATGGCACGTTTGTTGCCACCACCGCGGTTGCAGCGGTCAACGACATGGGCATGGCCGGGGTGGCTCCCGGCTCGACTGTCATGGCGATCCGGGTGTGTGACGACAACGGTTGTCCGCTGTCCGCGATCCTGACCGGACTCGCTTACGCTATGGCCAATGGGGCGGATGTGGCCAACTTGTCGTTTGGCGGTAGCTTCGGGTTGTCCTCCGGATTTGAGGCTGCGGTGCAGGCCAACGTCGACGCCGGGGTCGTCGTGGTCGCCGCAGCCGGAAACGACGGCCGAAACAACGATCTGATTCCCTTCTATCCGGCGAGCTTCGAAATCGATGGCCTGATAGCGGTCGCCGCATCCGACCACAACGACCTCATGGCCCCGTTTTCGAACTACGGGGCAGATTCGGTCGACCTTGCCGCTCCCGGTCAGAATGTCGTGGGTGGATCCCTGCCCAACGACTTTGGCGTGGGGTCCGGGACGTCCTTTGCCGCCCCTCACGTGACTGGTGCGGTTGCTCTGGTGAAGGCCATGAGGCTGGACCTGGATCCCCCCGAGATCGCCGACCTGATCCTTCAGTCGGTCGATCGGTTTTCCGCTTTCTCCGGCCGGATGGTCTCCGGGGGGAGGCTCAACGCCGGCGCCGCGTTAGAACAGGCCACCGCACCGGTTGCCATTGCGGTCGGGACGCCACAGGGCGGTGTCCTGCCTTTCACGGTGCAGTTGAGGGGTGGGCAGTCCTTCGATCCGGTCGGCGAGATCGTGTTGCGGTCGTGGAAACTCCCCGATGGCTCTGTGGTGAACACCACCAACACGTCGTGGACGCCACACGCGCCCGGCACTTACAAGGCGACTCTCACCGTGGTCGACGATGACGGTCTCAGCGATTCGGCGGTGGTTTCGATCACTGCGACCCTTCGTGCCGGTGGCACCTTCGTCGACGACGATGGGCATTTCGCCGAGGGTGCGATCGAGGCGATCGCCGCCGAGGGGATAACCCAAGGTTGCAACCCACCGGTGAACGACCGCTTCTGCCCTCGCAACCCGGTGACCAGGGGCCAGATGGCGGCTTTCCTCGCCAGGGCCCTGGGACTCCCGTCAGCATCCCGAGACTTCTTCGACGATGACGACAGTTCCGTCTTCGAGAACGCAATCAACAAGCTGGCAGCCGCAGGCATAACCCAAGGCTGCAATCCGCCGGTCAACGACCTCTACTGCCCGGACGAACTGCTGACCAGGGGTGAGATGGCAGCCTTCTTGGCCAGGGCATTCGGTTTGGCCACCGGCGTGACCGATGCGTTCCGAGATGACGACGACTCGATCTTTGAGAGGGCGATCGACAGGATGGCAACCGCGGGGATCACCGCAGGTTGCAATCCGCCGGTCAATGATCGTTACTGCCCTGACTCGGTGACGACCCGTGGTGAGATGGCGGTGTTTCTCGGTCGTGCCCTGAGCCTGCCGCCGATTTACCCGCCCGCGTCGTAGTGAAATCCGGACTCGGTCGGGTTCCAACCGTTGACGCAGTGACGTACTCTCCAAGCCAGTGGATGAGCGTCGCCCGGTGAACAACGAGGACCTGCCCCAGATCCTGGATGCCGCCCAGGTGGCGGAGCTGCTCGGGATGAACGTGCAGATGGTGAGGCGCTACGCCCGCGAGGGCCGGCTCCCCGCCTACAAGCTGCCCGGGGGACGCACCTTCAAGTTCTTTCGCGACGAGATCCTCGAATTCGTCCGTTCTCACCCGGTGATCGTCGAAGCCGAATAGCGGTCAGGCCTCGATGGCCATCGGCTGCTTGAACCATCCCTCCGGCACCGGCGACCCGGTGCGGATCAGTGCCAGCTGCCAGGACGGCGAGTAGGCAAGCGCCCAGCGCAGGGCGGTGATCTCCGCCCGTCCCATGACGATTGCTCCTGGAACCTTGGTCAGCCCGAGGATCGACCGCAGGCGAGCGGGCAGGGTGGCAACCGCCGCCTCCAAGAGGAGCTTGTATCCGAGCTTGAGCCCGGGCTCCAGCGGCGGGTCGCTGAGGAACGAGACGGCATCGGCCATCTCCGGGGAGTGCGCGACCTCGGGGTGTGCTTCGACCCAGGTGGCGAGCTCGGCGGCCGACTCCGGCATCGGATCCGCGCCGAGCAGCCTCCCGATCCGGGTCTGCTCGTGCACGAACCTGTCCCGATCCGTCGCGTCGAGGGGCACCCCACCGAAGGCCTGGTGGGCGACCAGGAACGAATCGGTGAGCACGTTGTGGACCCAGGCCGAGAACCCGGGATCGGCGGCGTCGTAGGGCCGCCCCCGGCTCGAGGTGCCGGAAACGACGCGGTGGATCCGGCGCACCTGGGCCACCGCGGCTTCTACCTCGGGCATCGCCCCATAGGTGGTTGCGGTCACATAGGCCGAGGTCCGGGAGAGTCGGCCCAGAGGGTCTTCCCGATAACGGGAGTGGTCGCCGACACCGGCCACCACTTCGGGGTGTGCTGATTGGAGGAGAAGCGCCCGGATCCCACCGACCATGGTCGCCACATCCCCGATGACCAGCCACGACACCGAACCCGGACCGAGCAGGCCCGGGTCACCCCGGTAGTCGAGGGAACGGGCCAGAGGGTAGGGGGCATGCCCGAAGGGGGCGGTGGCCGAGGCCGCGATTCTCTCCCTCAACCCAACGATCAGCCTGCGTGCCGAGTCGACCGACTCGGCGACCCGCGGCCTCACGACGACCCTCTTAACCCCTGGTCCATGAGCACGTACTGTCGTCGCAGTGGGTCTCGAGGCTTCATCTCGCTGGGTGCGGTGTGACCACGGCGATTATCAGCTCCAGTGGGACCATCACTCTGAGATGGTCCTGGCGGATTTCGATCTGGTCGCTCGCCACCACCGCCACCGAACCAACGAGGGCCCGGCCGTCACCGACCAGGACACGGATCGTCTCCCCTGTGGCCTCGAGCTCCGAGAGCCTGGCCTTGAGGCTGGTAACGCCGGCCAGCTGTTCGGTACCGGCGTTCCCGTCGGGCTCCAGGGTCCAGGTGGCGCGGTGGAATGGGATCGCAACCTGGTCCTCGGCTCGCTCCAGAGTCACGTAGTCCGATCCGGCATAGACCACCTGGCCGGTGAAGTTCTGAGCCCCGAGCTCAGCCCGGACCCGCTGCCCGCGGTGCACCCACTCCAGGGCCAGATCGGCGAGCGTCTGTCGGCGTCTCCGGAGCAGCTCGGTGAGCCGCTCGTCTTCGGCCGCCTCGGCGATCATCTCCCGCCCCGCCTCTCGCAGCACCGACTCCAACTCGGGATCGGGATTCTCTCGTTCATCCATGTCTTTTCGCGCTCTCGACATCTAATGGCATCCCGAAGTTAGGTTGCGCTGCCGTGGGAACGGTCCCCTCTGTCATGTCGAGGGAAGCGGGCACCTCAATTCCGGCAAAGCCGGTTCGTCGACGACCGTCCATGTCTCACATTCTGATCGCTGTCACGGTCATCCTCGCCTTCGGCCTCAACTTTCTTGCTCTTCGGGGGCGGGATGCGACGGTTCTGGTGGCTGTCGTGCATCGGGCGATCCCGGAGGGGTCGGCCATCGCCGCCGACGCTGTGCGTCTGGTCCCGGTGGCTGCCGATTTCGATGCTCTGTCCGGCCTGGTCACCGAAGCAGAGTTGGCAGCCCTCGCTGGACGTGTTGCCAGCCGATCGTTCGAGGAGGGTGACCTGCTCGATGAGTCTGCCCTGATCTCGGGCGGGGTCGAGGAGGGGCTGCGCACGATGAGCATCCCCGTTGCGGTGGAGCACGCGGCTGGTGCTCGCATTGTCGTTGGCGACCGCGTCGACGTGATCACCGTGGACGTCGGCGCCGCCCGATATGTCGCCTCCGATCTGCTCGTCGTCTCTCATGCCGAATTGGAAACCAGTGGTCTCGGTGCCGGGACCTATCACGTCACCGTGGCAGTCGACGCCGATCAGGCATTGGCTCTCGCCGAGGCCATCGCAGGCGAATCCCTGGAATTGGTCCGCTCAACCGGAGCCAGCCCGGTAACCGGTGGGGAAGGCTGACTTGGGTCCTGCTCTTGCGCTCGCGGCATCGGCACGTGATTGGCCGGACCGACTCCATCGCTTCCTGCTCGACCACGGTGGCGGCAGGGTGATGGCCAGGGTCATGGGTCCGGAGCAGGCGGTCCATGACGAATATGAGGTGCTGCTGATAGACGACGTCTGCTCGTTCCTCACTCCGCGATTGGTGCAAAGGCTCAGGGAGGGCGGACGGGAGATCGTTGGCGTCTACAGCCCTGGTGACGGGCCCGACGCCAAGCGCCGTCTTCTCGAGTGCGGGATCACCGATGTCATCGAGTCCGATGCTTCGCCCGACGAGTTCCTGGCAGCAGCGATCGCCACGCTGGCCCACAGCCAGGTTCCGGCGCCGATCCTCCAGCATCGGTCGGAGGGCTACCGCATCGGGGTGGTCGGCTCTGGGCCTGGAACCGGGGTTACCGAGTTGTCGATCTCGCTGGCAAGCCACCTGGCGCAGCATCGGGCGACGGTGCTCATGGACCTGAATCAGTCGTGGCCTGCCGTGGCGCAGAGGCTCGATCTGCCGGTTCACCCCAACCTGCGCACTGCAGTCGACCTGGCGCATCATGCCCCCGATCGACTGCGCGAGTCTCTTCTCGAGGTTGGCTCATTGGCCATCGTCGGAGGGCTGGCCAATCCCGGGGCCGCTCACATGGTCTCGGCCCATGAGATCCAGGGCCTCCTCGACGATTTGTGCTCCGGGCAGGGCTTCCTGGTTGCGGATCTCGGCTCCATTGCGGATAGCGGCGTGGCCACCGCGCTTTACAAGTTCGACGTCTTGCTTCTAGTTGGCGTCGGGACCCCGGTGGGACTCACCCGGCTCATCAGGAGCGCCGGAGGGCTGTCCCCGGGCCGTGGGGGCGAACTTGTGGTCGTGGTCAACCGGGTATCGGGTAGCGGCCATCGCCGCGATGACATCAGGGCGGAGCTGGGGCGCTCCTTGGCGGGAGCCCCGTTGATACTCCTCCCCGAGGACGGGCGCCTGGAGCGTGCGGCATGGGACGGAGTGATCTCCGATCGGGGAGGATTCCATCGCTCGGTCAGGAACGTCGCCCGGATCATCGACGCGAGTCACCAATCGTGACTGTCGACGCCTATCAGGAGATCAGACGACGCGCGTTGGAGCGGATTGACGGTTCCGGGCTCGACCCGGTCGAGGACAGCAGATCTCTGCTCGCACTTCTCGAGGAGACGGTGGAGGATTATCAGCGCATGGCACATCTTGGGGAGGGCCGTTCTCTCGCCGACCCCGAGGAGACGGTGCGGAGGCTCTACCTGTCGGTGTCTGCGCACGGCCCGTTGGGTGGCCTCCTCGATAGAGATGATGTCGAAGAGGTGTTCATCGAAGGCGACCGTGTCAGCTACCTGGAGGCTGGCGGCTGGCTTCGCGGTCTCGAGTCGCCGACCACGGAGGATGAGAACCGTCAGGTCGTGGAGCGGCTTCTCGCCGAGACAGACCGTCGACTTGATCGCTCGAATCCGATTGCTCAGGCCCGAGTGCTGGGCGACAGCGCCCGGCTCTCGGTTGTGATCCCACCGGTTTCTGACCGACTGTCGGCCACGATTCGTCGCTATGCCCTCCGACGCGAGACGCTGAGCTCGCTGGTTGCGTTGGGATCGCTGTCTCCTGCGGCGGCGTCGTTCCTCGCAGCCGCGATGCGAGTGTCAGCATCGGTGATCGTCAGCGGCCCACCAGGAGCGGGCAAGACCTCATTCCTTTCAGCATTGATCGCGGCGGTGCCCGTCGACCACTGCGTTCGGTCCTGCGAGGAGGTGCGGGAGCTCCACGTCCCTCTGGTTCATGGCTCCTACTACGAGGCGAGGCCTCCATCACTGGATGGGAAAGGCGAGATCACTTTGCGTGACCTCGTCAAGGTGACACTGGCCATGCGCCCCGACCTGATCGTTGTCGGTGAGGTCCGTGGTGCCGAGGCCTTCGAGCTCACCAGGGCGGTGAACGCCGGTTGCGGGATGGTGTGCACCATTCATGCCAACTCAGCCAGGGACGCCCTGGACGCTCTGGTGAATGCAGCCTTGATGGCGGGGGAAAACGTGCCCGACCGGGTGGTGCGCAAGGTATTCGCGTCTTCGATCGACGTGGTCGTGCATCTCGACCGCGATCTTGATCCGGGAGACGGCCGGATCCGGCGGCAGACGGCCGAGATCAGGGCCCTGGTGCCGTCGCTGCATGAGGACTTCTCCACGCAGCCCCTCTTTGCCAGGGAGCGGCTCGGCGCTCCCCTGGAGTGGTCGGGCGCGCTTCCCCCGGATGCATTGACGCGCCGTATCCAGGGAGCCCTCCCTGGGGTGGCGTCTCTGGCCGATCTGATGGAGGGGGCGGAGTTCGCATGGTGATCTTCCTCGCCTCGCTTGCCACAGCGATCACTGTGGGGCTGCTGTTGGTCGGGGTATCAGCCAGGGTGCGTCGTGTTGGTCGCCCGCTCCTTCGGTCTGTGTCGTGGCCTTCACAGGCCGGCCTCGACGTGACACCTGCCCAGTTCTGGCTGACCTCGAGTGCAGCGGCCTGTGGGACCTACCTCGTGGTGTTCGCGCTCACCTCGCTACCAGTCGTTGCGTTGATGCCTGCACTCGTGGTGGCGACGCTCCCCCGGGCCTACTTCGGCCGGAAGCGCGCACAGCGGCTCGCTCAAGTCCAGGAGGCATGGCCTGACGGTCTCCGCGACCTGATCGCGTCCGTCCGCTCTGGTGCTTCGCTTCCCAACGCGATCGAGAGCCTTGCCGGCTTTGGGCCGGCACCGCTTCGTCAAGCCTTTCAGGGGTTTGCCGTCTACTCGAGGAGCCTCGGAGTGGTTCCCGCTCTTGAAATGATCAGAGCGGACCTGGCAGACCCCACATCGGATCGAGTCATCGAGGTGGTGATCCTCGCCTATGAGCGAGGGGGTTCAGTGGTGCCAGAGATCCTGTCGGATCTCGCCGAAGCCACGACCCGTGACATCTGGACCATGGAGCAGATCAGGTCGGAGGCCTTGGAGCAGAAGATCAATGCCCGAGTGGTGTTCGTGTTGCCCTGGTTTGTCCTCGTCGCGATCACAGCCAGACAGGGCCCGTTCCGTGACTTCTATTCGTCAAGAGCAGGCGTGATGGTTGCGGTGATTGGGGGCCTCATGAGCCTCTTGGGGATTGCCATCGCTTCCAGGCTGGGCAGCCAGCCGGCGGAGCCGAGGGTATTTGTCGCCGGGAAGGAGACCTGGTGATCTCCCCGATCTCGCTCCTGGCGGCCGTGGTTTCCGCCCTTGCCGTCGGGCTTCTCGTGTGGCAGCTGGTCCCGCCACCTCGCTCACTCGCATCACGTGTGCACCCCTACCTGGCGCCCACGACACTTGGGGCGAGGCCGATTCGTCGTGGCGGTTCGATGACCAAAGTGTTCGGCCCGATGATCCGCCAACTCGCTGAAGGGGTGGGGGGTCTCCTCGAGAGGTCGGGTGACGGGGTAACCATCCTCCGACTTCGTCAGGCCGGGTGGTATCGGGAGATTCCTGAGGAGGAGATGGTGGCCGCCTACCGGGTTGCCCAACTTCGTTCCATTGCCGTAGGAAGTGTCGTGGGGGCAGCTCTTGGCTGGGCGATCGGGGCTTCCGCCGCCCTGTTCTGGATCATGGCCGGCCTCGGTCTGGTCGTGGGCGCAACCCGACAGAAGGGGCGTCTGGAGAAGGCGATCGACACCCGTCGAGAGCTGATGCGTATCGAGGTCTACACGGTCAATCAGCTTCTCGCCATGCGGGTCCGGGCGGGCGGCGGTGTTGTCCAGGCGGTCGGCGCAACGGTGGAAAGGGGAATGGGTGAAGTCGTATCCGAGCTCGCCGACGCCCTGCGACTCCATCGTGCGGGGTGGCGTGCCGGCGATGCGTTTCGGCGAATCGCGGAACTGACTCCGGAGCCATTCTGCGGCCGCACGTATCGGCTCCTGGCGTCCGCGGAGGAGCGAGGAGCCGACTTGGCCGGGGCGCTCCTGGATCTGGCAGAGGATGTGCGGGAGACGAGGCGTGAGTCGATCAAGCGGTCTGCCACACGGCGGCGAGCGGCGATGCTGGTGCCAACGATTGCGATCCTGGCGCCGGTGCTGATGCTGTTCGTTGCGGCGCCGCTTCCCAGTTTGATCACGGGCTGGCGATGAAAGGAGGATGACCATGCCCGATTTGAGACAGGTGATGCGCGAGGTGCGCAAGGACGAAAGGGGGCTGAACACGGCTGAGCTGATGGGCAACGCCGCCCTGGCCATCGCCGCATTGGTGGTGATTTGGGGGGCGTTGTCGGCTCTCGGCGTGGACATTGTGGATTGGATCCGGACCTCGCTGCTCGCGGGCTGAGAGAGGAGCGGGGGGTCACCTCTATTCAGTTCGTCCTCGTCGGTGCGCTCACCCTCGTCCTCTTCTTGGCTCTGGCCAACCTGGTTGTGATCCAATACGGGCGCGGAGCCTTGAGGTCGGCCCTCGACCAGGGCGCACGCGTTGGAGCAGTCACCGGGTCAACCGCGGGATGTGAGCAACGGGTGGCATCGGTTCTCGGCCAGCTTCTCGGCGGGGAGATGGGAAACGGCGCCTCCTTCTCCTGCGAGATCGATGGAGGGGTGGTCACCGCCCAAGGTGTCGCCCTCTTCGAGTCCTGGACTCCATTCACCCCGGACGTTCCGATCGAGATCATGGCTCATGCGACTTTGGAGCCATATCGTGAATGACAGCGGGCATGGCGCCATCGAATTCGCTCTAGGGGTCGGACTACTCCTCATTCCAGTGGCGATCGTGGTCCTCGGCTTCGGCCCTTGGTCCGAGCGCCGGGTGGTGGCTGAAGCCGCCGCTGCCGAAGGTGCCCGCACCGCCGTTGTGGCTCTCGATGTCTCGGTCGGAGCCCGGGTGGTGGCCGAGATCGCGGGCAACCACGGGTTGGAGCCTGTGCATGTCCTCCTCGGGTGGTGTGGCGCCCCGCCGGGACCGACAGCGAATGCTGTCGGGGGATGTCCGCTGGCGCGGGGGACGGTTGTCGAGGCGGAGGTCCGGATCTGGACTCCGGTCGTGGAGACTCCGTGGGGAGCGATAGGCGGAGTCTGGGTGACCGGGCGCCATGCCGAACCGATCGACCTCTACCGGAGCTTGGGATGAGGTCGGAACGAGGATCGGCTGTGATCTGGATGGTCGGCCTGACGGCTCTCCTCCTTCTATTTGGCGGCCTGGCCGTGGACTTCTGGCGGGCTCTCGCGCTGCAGCGGGAACTTGCGGCGGTGGCCGACTCGGCGGCAATTGCTGCCGCTTCAGGGATCGACGAGGAGCACTATCGGGACACCGGGGAGGTGGTCCTGGATTCGACGCGGGCCAACGCATTGGCTTTCGAGTCGATCGGGGACCAGGGAATCGAGCTGCTGAACGGCGAGGTACAGACGTCTGCAGACGGTTTGCAGGTGAATGTGGTGCTCATCGACGTCCTCGAGCTCGGTCTACTCGGGATATTCGTCGACCAAACCGAGCCGCTCACGGTGCGGGCGGAGGCGACCGCCGTGCCGCAACGGCTGCCGTGAGGCAACTTCTCACTGAGTGGGTGATCGGGTAATCTCCGGTCTACCCGTGACACCCTCTGGGTGGGCGCGTTCGGGGGTGGTGTAATAGGTAACACGACAGGTTCTGGCCCTGTTATTGAGGGTTCGAGTCCTTCCCCCCGAGCGACGGCCGGCATCATCGGTCGACAAATGGTCCCGTCGTCTAGGGGTCTAGGACACTGCCCTCTCAAGGCAGAGACGCCGGTTCAAATCCGGTCGGGACTGCTGGCAGCGAGCGTCTTTGAGACGATGGTTGCGCTCAGCTCGGGCGCGTATCGATAGAGCGTCTCGACGCAGAAGCTCACGATATCCACGACGCGTTGTCCCTTGGGATGGGCGATCGACCACAGCTCGAGGTTCTTGATCCGGTTGTCGGTCCGATCGCCGTTGCGATGGTGGACCACCTCGTCGGACCGAATCGGGCGACCAAGATGACGAGGCATTACCAAGCGGTGTTCGCCGACCTTGGTTGCACCGCCGACCAGCCAACGCTCCTCCGGTAACACCGGAATCTGCCAGTAGCCATGGCTGAGCCCGCCGTTTCCCGAAGCGCTTCGTATCGGTTCGGCGGCTCTCGGGTCTCCAGTAGCGAGGAATCGCTTGTAGTGGACGGCGCAGAAGCCGCGCGCTTTGTGGGCACGTTCGCAATCCTCAACAGAACAGAGTCGTACCGGGCGCCGCAGCGGTGTTGGTTCGACGTACCCCAGTCGCAGTAGGCGCTGAAAATGGCCATGGCAGTAGCCGTGTGCCTCAGCCAGGTCGCCACACTCGATGACCACGCACTCTTGGCGGATGTCGCCCTTGGCTATAGGTGGACCGGGGTCACCCGTCTTCAGTACCCGTCGATAGTGAATCTCGCAATACTCCTGCCGCCCATAGGTCCTCCTCTCACACCCATTGACTGAGCAGATCCCCTCCATTCCCTGACCGTACGCGTCGGGTGGGTCAGATTTCGTCGCCGGGCGCCATTCCTACACTCCCCGCACGCTGCCCCTCCTGAGGTCCTGAATGTCCGACGCGATTGTGCTCATGGCGTTGGTCGCCGCCTTGGCTGGCCTCGCCCTGGCCGTGGTCTACGCCCGATCGGTCCTGGCCCACCCCCGGGGCAACGAGCGGATGATCGAGATCTCCGACGCGATTCGCGAGGGCTCGATGGCATTCCTCCGTCGGGAGTACAGCTGGATCCTGGTTTTCGTGGTGGTGATGGCTGTACTGATCGCAGCCCTCCTCGACTGGGGCCGTCCCTGGGGTGCCATCGCCTTCGTCTTCGGTGCCGTTCTCTCGGGGACGGCCGGGTATGTCGGGATGCGGATCGCCACCCAGGCCAACTCCAGGACCACCGAGGCCGCCCGAACCGGCGGCATCCCCGAGGCTTTGCGAGTCGCCTTCCGGGGCGGAGCGGTGATGGGTTTCACCGTTGCCGGCCTCGGCCTACTCGGTGTCGCTGTTGGGTTCGTTGTGTTCGAGCGTCTCCTCGGGCTCGACTCCTGGGCCGAGATCGTCACTGCCATCGGGCTCGGCGGCTCTTCGATAGCCCTCTTCGCGAGGGTTGGAGGTGGGATCTACACCAAGTCCGCCGACGTCGGCGCCGACATGGTGGGAAAGGTGGAGGCCGGCATACCCGAGGACGACCCGCGCAACCCGGCGGTGATCGCCGACAACGTGGGAGACAACGTAGGTGACGTGGCGGGGATGGGCGCCGACCTCTTCGAGTCGTATGTCGGTGCCCTGGTTGCTCCCGTGGCCTACGCCGCGGTCGTCTTCTCGGGTTCTGGGTTCGTGGGGGAGGCGATCGTGTTCCCTCTGGCCGTGGCCGCGCTCGGGATGCTCGCCGCCATCATCGGGTCGTTCCTGGTGCGAACCGGTGACGAGGGCGGCCTGGCCGCAGCCCTCCATCGCGGCTCCAACTTCGCCTTGGTCGCCACAGCGCTCGGAGTGGTCGGGCTGGTGTATTGGATCTTCGGCGACGTGGCGGAGCACCCGCTTGGCCTTTGGGCCGCGGTTGCCGTCGGCCTGGTCGTGGGATGGCTGGTGGGCAGGATCTCGGAGTGGTTCACCTCCGACAACTACAAGACGGTCAAGGAGCTGGCGCGTCAGGCACAGGCCGGGCCGGCCACGGTGATCATCACCGGAGTCGCCGAGGGGATGCGCTCCGCCGCCTTCTCGGTGATCGTGGTCGCCTTCGGGATCGGGGCTTCCTACTTCTCGGGAGAGTGGGCGTTGGGAGCAGGGGGCGGGGTCTACGGAGTGGCGGTGGCCGCGATCGGGGTCCTGGCCACACTGGGAATCGTGGTCGCGGTCGACGCCTATGGGCCGATCGCGGACAACGCAGGGGGGATCGCGGAGATGGCCGGCCTCCCTCCTGAGGTTCGGCATGCCACCGACGCCCTGGATGCCCTTGGCAACACGACGGCCGCTGTGGCCAAGGGGTTCGCCATCGCATCGGCTGCGGTGACCGCCCTCGCCCTCTTCGCAGCGTTCACCTCGGCTACCGACCTCGACTCGATCGACTTGACCCGAGCAGCGACCACCATCGGTCTCTTGTTGGGCGGGATGTTCCCCTTTCTCTTCGCCGCGCTGACCATGAGCGCGGTGGGACGGGGAGCGAGCCGGATGGTCGACGAGGTGAGACGCCAGTTCCGGGAGATCGCCGGACTTCGCGAGGGTCTCCCCGGTGTCAAGGCGGACTATGCCGAATGCGTGGACATCGCAACCACAGCCGCCCTTCGTGAGATGGCCCTCCCCGCTGCGCTCACCATTTCCCTGCCTCTGGTCATTGGGTTCATCGACGTCGAAGCGCTGGGCGGGTTCCTGGCCGGCGCCCTGGTCACCGGGTTCCTGCTTGCGATCTTCATGGCCAACGCCGGCGGTGCCTGGGACAACGCCAAGAAGTTCGTGGAGACCGGCGCCTACGGTGGCAAGGGCTCCGACGCCCACAAGGCCGCCCTGATCGGGGACACCGTGGGAGATCCGTTCAAGGACACCTCGGGCCCGGCGATGAACATCGTGATCAAAGTGATGACCATCGTCTCCCTGATCTTCGCCTCGGCCTTCGTCGGCTGAAGTCGTCGCTCCCAGCACCCAGCACCTGGTACCAAGCACCCAATGCCCGAGATCCTCCTCATCCGACATGCCGAGTCCGAGACCAATCGGGCAGGGATCTGGAACGGTCGCTCCGAGGCCGCGCTCAGCGCCGAAGGAGAGGCCAGCTTGGAGAGTCTCGCCAAGCGCTTCTCCGCACAGAGCTTCGATCTGGTCCTCAGTTCCCCATTGCAGCGAGCGGTTCGGACGGCCGAGGCACTGTCAGCGAACATCGCGATCGACGAGGCCCTCATCGAGATCGATCTCGGGCAGTGGGAGGGGATGACCCACGACCAGGTGGTCAGCGACCACCGTGAGCTCCTGGCCGAGGCGGTCACCGGCCGAGACGTGCGGATGGGTGTCACCGGGGAGAGCCTCTCCGATGTTGCGACGAGGTCGCGAGCGACCATCGACCGCCTGGCATCGAGGCTTGGCCCCCACGGGAGGGCGGTGGTGGTGACCCATGGCGGCGTCCTGCAAAGCCTTCTCGACCCCTTTCTCCGGGGACGCCGGAGGCGGGCCCACGCCTTCGTAGCCAACACCTCGATCTCGCGGCTGGTCTGGACCGCTGAACGACAGCGACTCGGGTCGTTCAACGACCTCGGCCATCTCGGGCCTCGCTCCGCGCTCGTGGACGGGCATCTCGCGGCGGGCCACCCGGTTCTCGCGCTGATCCGACACGGTCAGACCAAGGCCAACATCGAAGGGAGATGGCAGGGCCAGGCCGATTCAGAGCTCAACGAGCTGGGCCAGAGCCAGGCCTTCGCATTGCGGGATTGGTACGGAACCTGGGACACCGTCTACTCGTCCCCGCTGGGAAGAGCGCAAACCACCGCCCGCTACCTGGCCAACGACGAGATATTCACCGTGGACGGGTTGATGGAACTCTCGATGGGTCAATGGGAGGGCCTCACCTCTCCCGAGATAGGCGAGCGTGAGCCGCTACTCATGGACAGCATCTTTCGGGACGGCCTGGACCTGAAGCGCGGTCAGGACGGGGAGAGCTGGGGTG
>JBIOVB010000036.1:0-12255 GCA_044867525.1 Acidimicrobiia bacterium
CGCCCCCGGAGCGAGTGTCTACCAATTCGACGCCAAGGAGTTCCCGTGGTGGCTGGTGGGAATCCTCCTGATCATCGGCGCCATGGTCCTGGCGATCATCTTCGATCCCCAGTACCGGGAGGCGTTCGACGCCATATTCCCTATTCCGGTCGAGTTCGGCCAGGGGATCATCCTCACCCTCCTCCTGACAGCGGGATCGTTTGTGCTGGCCATATTCCTCGGTCTGGCACTTGGCCTGGCCCGAATGGGCAGGAATCCGGTCCTACGGAACCTCTCCGCCTTCTACATCGAATTGGTGCGGGGGATCCCGATGCTGGTATGGATCTTCCTCATCGCCTTGGTTGTGGCACCCGACTTTGCAGACCTGATCGGTATGGAGCGCCGGTCCATCCCTCAGGTCCTGCGTGTGACCGCGGCGCTCGCTCTGTTCTATGCGGCCTTCATCGCCGAGGTGTTCCGGGCCGGGATCCAATCGGTGGCCCGAACTCAGACCGAGGCCGGTCGCTCCATAGGTCTCACCGAGCGCCAGATCACTCGCAAGATCGTGCTTCCGCAGGCGGTACGCAACATGCTCCCCGCCCTCGGCAACGACCTCATCTCCTTGATGAAGGACACATCACTTGTGTCGGTGATGGCGGTGCGGGAGGTGACCCAACTAGCGAGGCTCTACTCCGGGTCCACCTTCCGCTTTCGGGAGTCGTTCTTCATCCTGGTGGTGCTGTACGTCACGCTGACCCTGGGCCTCAGCCTGCTCCTGCGTTGGTATGAGCGTCGGATCTCGATCCCTGGGTACGTCCGGGGCTGAGGCTCAGCGAAGCAGGGCGAGCACTCGGTCGACCACGCCCACGAGGTCCATCCCCAAGGACTCGTGTAGATCCGCCGGGGAGCCGAATGAAAGGAAGTGATCGGGGACTCCGATGCAGGTGATCTCCTTGTTTACCCCGGCCGAAGAGAATGCCTCCATGACCGCCGAGCCGAACCCTCCAGCCAGCACGTTGTCCTCGAGCGTCACCACACGGGTAGCAGGGCGCGCCCACTCCAGGATCCGGGGGTCGAGCGGTTTCACCCAGCGGGCGTTGACCACGCCGGTGGAAATGCCTCTTCCCTGAAGGTCGAGGGCAGCCTTCTCCGCTACCTCGACCATCCGGCCGACGGCGACGAGGAGGACGTCGGATCCAGGGCTCAGGAGCTGCGCCTCGCCAATCGGAATCGGCGCCACCGGAATCGAAGGGATCGACACTGCTGCACCCTTCGGATAGCGAATGGCGATCGGCCCGTCATGGTCGACAGCTGTCTCGATCATGGCGCACAACTCGGCTGCGTCGGCTGGTGCTCCAACCACCATGTTGGGGATCATCCGCAGATAGGAGAGGTCGAAGACGCCGTGGTGAGACGGACCGTCGGGGCCGGTGATCCCGGCCCGGTCGACCAGGAACACCACGGGCAGGTCGTGGAGGGCGACGTCGGCCACTATCTGGTCGAAAGCCCGCTGCAGGAACGCCGAGTACACCGCGACCACCGGCTTCTTCCCGGCCATCGCCATCCCCGCGGCCAATGTCACAGCGTGCTGCTCCGCTATTGCGGTGTCGTGGACCCGGTCCGGGAATTGCTGGGCCATCTCGAGGAGCCCGGCGGTGCTCACCATTGCCGCCGAGATCCCGACCACATCGGGCCGTGTCGCCGCGGCGGCCGCGACCGCCTTGCTCGCGACCTCGGTCAGCTTGAGCTCGCTCTTCAATGCCTTGCCGGTGGCGACGTCGAAGCTGGCGACGCCATGCAGTTTCTCCAGCTCGTCCTCGATGGCAGGCTGGTAGCCGCTTCCCTTCTCTGTGACCACGTGGACGACCACCGGCCGGTCGTAGGTCTTTGCGGCTTCGAGCGTCTCTTCGAGTAGTGCCAGATCGTGACCGTCGATCCTTCCGGTGTACTTGAGGTCGAGGGCGTCGAACACCGTCGCCGGCTCCAGCATCTGCTTGATGGCGTCTTTGAGGCGCCCTGCGAGCTCGTCCGCAGTCTCCCCGACCAGCGGTAGTCCGCGCAGCATCCGGCCCAGGGTCTGCTTGGTCCTCTCGTAGCGGGGATCGAACCGATAGTGGGCGAGTGTCGCCAGGGCGGCGATGCCGCCGACAGTCGGTGCGTATGAGCGGCCGTTGTCATTGAGAACGACGATGAGGCGGGCGGGACGGGCCACTGCGATGTGGTTGAGCGCCTCCAGGGCCATTCCCCCGGTGAGGGCGCCGTCGCCTATCACCGCAATCGTGTAACCCGGGTAGCCGGCGAGGGCATGGCCCAGCGCGTAGGACAGAGAGGTCGAGGCGTGGCTGTTCTCGACGAAATCGTGCTCCGACTCTTCCCGGCTCGGATATCCGGAGAGGCCCCCGGTGGCTCGGAGCCGGTCGAAACCTGCCATGCGCCCGGTCACCAGCTTGTGCACGTAGGCCTGGTGCCCGACATCCCAGATGATCCGGTCGTTGGGTGAGTCGAAGACCCGGTGCAGGGCCAGCGTCAGCTCCACCACTCCGAGGTTGGGCGACAGGTGCCCGCCATGCTCTGAGACTTTCTCCAGGATGAAGCCGCGTATCTCCTCGCCGAGCAGAGCCAGCTCTTCGGGGGTCAATTGGCGCAAGTCGGCCGGGCTAGAGATCGTGTCCAGAATCGACATGGGAATGGCGAAAGCCGATGTCAGGCTAGCCAGGCTCGGTTGGTTCCCCATTCAGAATGGGGAGCCTCACGGTGAACACCGCACCTCGCCCCAGCTCGCTCTCGACGTCGACATCGCCACCATGACTCTCCACGACATGCTTGACGATCGCCAGCCCGAGCCCGGTTCCGCCGGTGGCCCGCGCTCGGGCATTGTCGACTCGGTAGAAGCGCTCGAAAACCCGGCTCAGATCCCGGGTCGGGATTCCCTCTCCGGTGTCGGCTATTTGGAGGACGGCCCGGCCCTCGACGTTGTGCAGGTTGGCGCTGACCAGGCCATCGGTGCCGGTGTAACGGATGGCGTTGTCGAGCAGGTTGCGCACCGCGATGGCCACGTCACGCCGGCTTCCCGAGATCTGCACCGGGTCCAGCTCGAAACCGAGTGCTATCCCCTTCTCCTCGGCAACCGGGCGAAGACGCTCCAACTCCTCGCGCACCAACAGGTCGAGGCTCAGCGGGTCGAGCTCCGGCTGGTCTCGCTCCAGCCGCGAGAGATCGAGGAGGTCGCCCACCAACCTGTCGAGCTGGCGAGCCGAGAGTTCGATCTGACGTGCGAAACCCGCCGCCGACCCGTCCCCACGCTCCACGGCGATCTGGAGAGCCTCGGATGAGGCGATGATCGCCGAGACCGGGGTCTTCAGCTCATGGGAGGCGTTGGCAACGAAGTCCCGCCGCACCGAGGCAACTCGGTCCCGCTCGGTGACATCCATTATGACCAGGAGGATTCGATCATCGGACGTAAAGGGTGTGGCCACGGCGCGCAAACGCCGTGGCGGCTTGCCATGCTCCGCAAGCCGCTCCACGGGTTGCCGTGCCTCCCTGCACTCGTGAACCGCACCCTGGAAAGGGAAAGGTGCGAGTGCCGCAAGTGTGTTCGGCACCGAGCCCAACAGGTCGTAGGCAGATGGGTTGGCATACAGCACCTCGTCGGCTTCGGAGAAGAGGATCGTCCCCTGGGGCAGGGCTGCGAGGACCCTCTCCAGGGTGTCGCTCGCCGCCTGGGCCTCGGTGACCCTGAACCTCTGGCTGCCCTCGAGCTGCTCGATCGCCCCTCCGAGCCGGTCGAGCTCTCCAATCGAGGATCGGGACGGGAATGCCTCCCCACCTGCAGCCATCGCGAGTGTCTCGTCGGTCAGCTTGGCGATCGATATGGAGAGTCGCGATCCGAGAGCCCAGATGACCAGCAGCCCGATCACCCCCGACAGCCCAGCGACCAGCCATATCGCCTCGCTCGGTGGTGAGACGCGTGCGATGAGATCGTTGTCCGAGATGGACACCCTGACAATCAACCCGTCCTCGGGTGGGAGAGCGAGGTAATGCTGGTCGAAGCCCGTCGTCTCACTCCTCCGGGCATCAACCCCCACCTCACCCGCGTTCGCGGCCACCACCTCGGGACGGTCTGCGTGGTTCTCCGCGTCCGCCGCGTCGCTATGCGAGTCGGCGACGACGACACCATCGGTGGCGATCACCGTGTATCGCAGCCCGCTGACCAGGAACATCTGTTCCACCCAGGCGTCGAGATCGTCAGCGGGCAACGACTGCGTGGCGAGCCGGGCCTGCGTCTCCAATTGGGACAGCGCCTGATCGATCGCCTCCCCTTGGACCCGGTTGGCGATCAGCCAGGCGGCAAGCCCGACCAGGACCACGAAAGCAACGGCGAAATATGCCAGGAAGCGAACCGGTAGGGATGTCCGCCCCGGGACGTCCCGGCTACTCATCCACGAACTTGTAGCCGAGACCGCGCACGGTGACGATGTGGACCGGTTCGGATGGGTCGGGCTCCAGCTTCTGACGGAGGCGCTTGATGTGGACGTCGAGGGTCTTGGTGTCTCCGAAGTAGCTCGGTCCCCAGACCTCGTCGATCAGGGTGTGCCGTGCCGCCAGGCGATTCTTCCTCCTCATCAAGGATTCGAGGAGCTCGAACTCCTTGGGGCGGAGATCCACTCCCTCCCCATTGAACCTCGCCTGATGAGCGTCGATGTCGAGTTCGATGGCGCCGCCCCGCAGCACCTCATTCGACTCCGAGAGGACTCCGCTCTTCGCAGCTCGACGCAGCTGCGCTCGAACCCGGGCGACGAGCTCGCGCATCGAAAAGGGCTTGGTCATGTAATCGTCGGCCCCGAGCTCGAGCCCGGCGACTTTGTCCGACTCCGCGTCCTTGGCGGTGAGCATGATGATCGGGACGTCAGATGAGGTCCGGATCTGGCGGCAAACGTCGAGCCCGGACATCCCGGGGAGCATCAGATCGAGGAGTATGAGGTCGGGTTGATTGGCACGCGCCGACTCCAGGCCGCTGACCCCGGTGTCGGCCACGATCACATCGAACCCCTCGCTCCCAAGGGCGTAACGGACCGACTCGGCGAGACCCGGCTCATCCTCCACCAGCAGGATGCGATGGGCCCTGCGCTCAGCCTGTGTCGTCATCGGCCGAATTATCGATCCCTGCTTTGACGAACTCGGCGCGCTCCCCCGTGATCAGATAGGCCGTCTGCTCGGCGAAGTCGACCGCCTGGTCCCCGATCCGCTCCAGGGCGCGGGCAACCATCAGCATCTTCGATGCCCACTCCAACATCTGGGGCCGGTCGCCAACAGCCACAATCTCCTTGTACATGTTGGCATTGAGCCGGTCCACGGGTTGGTCCATCGCCGGCAGAAGCCTGGCCTCGTCCAGATCCTGACGCAGGTAGGCCTCGATGGCCGATCGGATCATGGGTCGGACCAGGTCCCCCATCTCCTGGACCTGGCCGACGATGCGCTCGACCGGGGGAAGGCCGTGGTTCAGCTTCGTGATCTTGGCGATGTTGACGCACTGGTCACCCATGCGCTCGAAGGTCTGATTGAGCTGGAGCAGGACCGTCATCCGCCGCAAATCGGAGCCGAGCGGCTGGAACCGGGCCATCAGCGTGGTCCAGTGGTTGTGGACCGACAGGAAGGTCTCGTCCATCCCATCATCGAGGGTGATCACCCGATCCGCCAGCTCTAGGTTGCCGGTGGACACCCCTTCCACCGCCATCTCGACCATCTGCTCGGCACGATCCACCATTCCGAGGACCGTGTGCTCCAGGGCCTCGAGCTCTTGGTGAAAGTGAAGATTGGTGTCTGTGACGTCGGTCATCCGAACCGTCCTGTTATGTAGTCCTCGGTTTGCTTCTCGGTCGGGGAGGTGAAGATCTGCTCGGTCGGGTTGTATTCGACCAGGTACCCGGTGCGCTGGCCTTGTTCGTCGACACTCACCGAGAAGAACGCGGTCTGGTCCGACACCCGGGCGGCCTGCTGCATGTTGTGGGTGACGATGACGATGGTGTAGTCCTTCTTCAAGTCGAGCATCAGCTCCTCGATCTTGAGGGTGGCGATGGGGTCGAGGGCGGAGCAGGGCTCGTCCATGAGCACGACGTCAGGGCTGGTGGCGATCGCCCGGGCGATGCACAGTCGCTGTTGCTGGCCACCCGACAAGGCCATGCCCGACTCTTTGAGCTTGTCCTTGACCTCGTCCCAGAGGGCGGCCTTGATCAACGTTTCCTCGACCAATTCGTCGTAGTTGCCCTTCCAACCGGCGATCTTCGGCCCATAGACGATGTTTTCGTAAATGCTCTTAGGGAATGGATTCGGCTTTTGGAACACCATCCCGATCCGCCGCCGCACCTCCACCGGGTCCACCTTCTCCCCGTAGAGGTCGACGCCGTGATACTGCACCTTGCCTTCGACACGGGCGGTTTCGATGAGGTCGTTCATCCGGTTGAAGCAACGAAGCACAGTTGACTTGCCGCATCCAGAAGGGCCGATCAGGGCGGTGATGTGGTTCTGGCGGATCTCCATGTTGACGTTCTTGACCGCCCGAAACGACCCGTAGAAGACAGTCAGATCCTCCACGTCGAATATCAGCGGCTGATGGAGATCGGTCCCCGTCGCCGCCTGGGATGCCATCTCCAACCGAGCCGCCTCTCTGGCGAGGGCCGCAGCCGTGGCTCCCTCGACAGTCTCAGTGTTCGGGGCGTCGGTGTTGGTGGTGTCGGTGGTCAAGTCATCGCCTTCCTGGTGATTCATCGATATCTCCGCTCGAAGCGATCCCGCATCAGGACCGCAACCGCATTGACCGTGAGCAGCATGACCAGCAGCACGACGATCGAGGCTGCGGTGAGCGCGACGAATGCCTCCTGTGGTTGTCGTGCGAAGTTGAAGACGATGATCGGCAAGGCGGTATATGGCTGGTTGGAAACCAGATCGAGGAATGATGCCTCGTTGGACACGCTGAAGAACAAGGAGAGTTGAGCGCCGGCCAGGAGTAGCGGTGCCGATTCCCCGAAAGCTCTGGCGATGGTGAGCACCGACCCGGTGAGGATCGCCGGGAAGGCGACCGGGAGCACATGGTGGCGAATGGTCTCCCACCGGGTGGCTCCGACTGCCAGTGAGGCTTCCCTGAGACCGCCGGGCACGGCTCGCAACGCCTCGGACGTGGTGATGATCATGATCGGGAGAACCAGTACCGCGAGTGTCAGCCCACCGGCGATCACATTCCGCCCCCCGATCCCGCCTTCCGCCCCGAAAATCCCGCTCATCACGATCTCGACGAAGAGGAAGAGGCCGAGGATCCCGTAGACGATCGAGGGCACACCCGCCAGGTTGCGGATATTGGCGTTGATGAAGTTGGTCACCCGGTTGTCCGACGCGTACTCCTCCAGGTAGACCGCCGCGGCCACCCCCAAGGGAAAGGCGATGGCGATCACGAAAGCGGTCAGCGCGAGCGACCCCATGATCCCTTGCCAGATCCCGGACCGCTCGGGGTCTGGTGACAGGGAGTCTGTGATGAAGGTCAACCCGCGGGCGCGGAACACGGGCATTGCTGCAGTGATGGTGTCCGCCAGCAGCGTGATCAAGATCAACACCGAGGAGAGCAGGGTGAACAGCAGCATGAACGTCACCAGGGCGTTCATCGGGCTGAACCTCTTTCCCTCGATCGATTGTCGGACCAGCTCGGGAGTGGTCAATGTCCTGGTGTCGGCGATCATCTCAGTACCTCTGTCGATACCGGCGGACCATGCGTTGACTGACCACGTTGAGGCCCAGGGTCAAGGCGAAGAGGACCAGGCCGACGAAGAAAAGCGACTGGAAGGCTGCAACATCGCCCGCCACCTGGTCGGAGCCAACGGCGAGGTTGGCCATGGCCCCGGTCATGGTCAACCCGCCCTGAGTTGGGTTGAAGGTCATGATCCCGTTCAGGCCGGCGGCGAGAGCCACCACCATCGTCTCGCCAATCGCTCTCGAAATGCCGAGGATGATCGCCGCGATGATCCCGGAGATCGCGGCCGGGAACACGACACGAAGGGCGGTGTGCCACTGCTTCGCCCCCAGGCCATAGGAAGCCTCTCTCAGGGCAAGAGGCACGGCGCGCATCGCGTCCTCCGACACCGATGCGATCAGGGGAATCGTCAGGATGCCCACGGCAATCCCGGCGGCAAGGAAGTTCGCGCTCTCTGCGCCGGGGAACAACCCACGCACCACCGTGGGAGTCAGGAACTGGAGGGCAAAGAAGCCGAGCACCACCGAAGGGATCCCGGCGAGGATCTCGAGGGTTGGTTTGAGCACCCGTCGCACACCGGATCGGGCGTACTCCGAGAGGTACACGGCCGAGCCCAACCCGAAGGGTACGGCGACCAGCATGGCGATGCCGGTGATCATGAGCGTGTGGACCAGCAATGCTGAAAGCTGGAATCGACCACGGCGCGGGAACCAGCCACTGGCCCACAGCTGGTTGAGCTCGATTGAAGTCAGGAACGACCAGGCCTTGCCCACGAGGGCGAGCACGATGGCCACCGAGATGAGGATCGAGATCGTGGCCGCGCCAAAGAAGACGGCCTTGACCAGTCGCTCTCGACGCCGGCGTCGCCGGTCACCGGATAGTTCGATCGCAGGCTGCTGTTCTGTTTGGGCGACGACCATGGCAGGTCCTGAATATAGGGATTGGGGGCTGGTGCGAGACCAGCCCCCAATCGATCGATGGTCCTACCCCATTGCCCCGGTCCAAGCGGCCCGGGTGGCTTCGATGTCCTCGGCGGGCAACTGGACGTACCCGGCCTCGCCAACCGCGGCCAGGCCCTCATCGGACAGGTAGTAGTCGACGAAGGCTGACAGGTCAGGCCTGCTCGCCAGATCGTTGGTCTTCACATAGATGAACAACGGCCGGGAGATCGGATATTCGAACGCTGCGATCGACTCCGCCGTCGGAGCAACACAGCCGGACTCACCGTCGTCCACCTCGATCGCCTTCAGGGCATCGGCGTTTGCCTCGTAGAAGGCGAACCCGACCCATCCCAGCGACGACGGGTCGCTGGTGATCCCGTCCACGATCACGTTGTCGTTGGCCGAGGCGTTGTAGTCGGCACGGGTGAAGTCGTTGTCCTCGCCGAGACGCTCCTCGGAGATGTCGGCGATCACGAATTCCACGAAACTGTCGTAGGTACCCGACTCCTCACCGGGGGCGGTGATGACCAACGGCTCGTCCGGATATGGCGCATTGGGAGCGCCCAACTCGGCCGCCAGGTCATTGGCGTCCGACCAATTGGCAAACCCTTCCGACTCCGGGCCGAGGAGGGCATAGAGGTCGGTGAACGCCAGGCAAGTCACCGCCTCATTGGCAGGGTTTGTCAGGACGGTCAAACCATCCGTGGCGATGTGAAGCTCGACGTAATCGATGCCTGCTGCCTCACACTCGGCGACCTCCTCGTCGGAGATCGGTCGAGAGGCATCGGAGATGTCGGTCTCACCGGCGCAGAACCGGGCGAAGCCGTCACCGGTGCCCGGTCCCTCGACAGAGGTGGCGACACCCGGGTTGGCCCCGTCGAACGCCTCGCCGACGCGGGCAGTGATCGGCTCCACAGTGGACGACCCGGATACCACGATGTTGCCCGTCAGCCCACCGCCTCCGTCCCCGGACGGCGTGGTTGTGGACGGCTCCCCGGCCGCGGACGTGGTCGTGCTGTCGTCGGCGCCCCCGTCACCGCACGCGGCGAGGACCAGCGCCAACACCGCTCCGACGCCGATGAGGCGAATCATTCGGACCTTCATCCCTTCCTACTCCTTGATAGGGAAACGGTTATCAACCAACCATGGAAGGTCTCACCCCCCACGGTCACCGGCAAGCTAAGGAAGGGGCTTGAACGTGATCCGAAGGGCAGATGAACGGAGGATGAACGTTGGGATCACCCGAGGACGGGGACCTCGGCTACCTACGATCGGGCCGTGTCCGAAGATCAATCCGATCTCGAGCGGCTGATGGGGCCTGACCGAAGACGCATCCCTGGGCCTCGCGGGCTGCCACTGGTGGTCCTGATCATTGCCGGGGTCGTCGTCCTCGGCCTCGTAGTTCTGTATCCAACCAACCCTCCCCCGATCGACCGCACTCAATTCGGCTTCGCCGACGATGTGGTGCGGGCAGAGGTCTCGGCCGTGGAGGTCGGAGCCTGCCCCGACTTCCCCGACCTGGAGTGTCAGGTTGTGTCCTTCTCCGGTCGCGGCGACGAGGGTGGGGTCATCCACAGCCAGGCCTTCCCACAGGATCCAGGGCAGCCGACATTCGAGGTTGGTGATCCGGTGTTCCTGTCGGTGGTCGAGGGGATCGGTTATCAGTACGCCGACCGTGACCGAACCATCCTGCTCGGTGCGGTCGCGCTCCTCTTCGCGGCCGCGGTCGTCGCCCTTGGCCGGATGCGAGGCGTCGCCGCCCTCGCCGGTCTGGTGATCAGCTTGATCGTCCTCCTCGGCTTCATCATCCCTGCGATCATCGCCGGGGAGGACGCCGTGCTCGTGGCCGTGGTCGGCGGTGGCGCCATCGTCCTCGTCGCCCTCTACCTGGCCCACGGCTACAACCCTCTCACCCATGTCGCGGCGATCGGAGCATTCGCCGCACTCGCTCTGACCACAGGCCTCTCCTGGCTAGTGGTCACTCTCGCCCAGTTCAGCGGTCTGGCCAGCGAGGAGTCGTTCTACCTGCTGCTGATCCCGGGATTCGACCTCTCAGGGCTCCTGCTCGCCGGCATCGTCCTCGGCGCGATCGGTGCCCTTGACGACGTGACGGTCACCCAGGCATCGGCGGTCTGGGAAGTCCGGTCGGCGAACGAGGCCTTGACTGGCGGAGAGCTGTTCGACGCCGGCCTCCGGGTGGGACGTGACCATGTGGCATCGAGTGTCAACACGCTGCTCCTGGCCTATGCCGGGGCGGCCATGCCTCTCCTCATACTCTTCAGCCTCTCCAATCAACCTTTGCTCGCGGTGGCTAGCTCCGAAGTGGTCGCAGTCGAGATCGTGCGCACCCTGGTTGGTTCCATTGGTCTCGTTTCGGCGGTACCGATCACCACCTGGCTGGCAGCACGACAGGCCTCCATTGCCGGCTGATCCCCGGTTTTGTCGCGCGAGAGAACGGGACAGGAGGGAACAGGAGGGAGGCTGCGGCTAGAGGTGGGCCGTGGAGCGGGCTCGGGCCAGCTCCTGAAGGGCGAGATGAGCGTCGATTCCCTTCACCGTGGGCACCCGGCTCCAGCTTCCGTCACCTGCCAACTCGAACGCGAGCTCGTCGTCGGCGAGCAGCACGTCGAGGATCTCGTCCACTCTGAACTGAAGGTCGGGGTCGAGGATCGGTGCCAGCGCCTCGACTCTGCGATCCAGGTTCCTCGGCATCAGATCGGCCGAGCCGATGTAGTAGTGGCGCGAGCGCCCCCTCGAGCCAAATCGGTAGATCCGGGCGTGCTCCAGATAGCGGCCCACGATCGACCTGACTGCGACGTTCTCCGAGAGCCCGGGGACCCCCGGTCGCAGGCAGCAAATGCCCCGGATGATCAGATCTACCCGGGTCCCGGCGTTGGAGGCTGCATACAACGATTCGATGATCCTGGCGTCGACCAGCGAGTTCATCTTCATCACGATGTGACCATCGGGGCGGGAAGCCTCGTCCTCGATGAGCTCGGTGATCCGGCCCCTGATCCCATGGGGCGAGACGACCAACTTGCGGTAGTTGGTCTGACGTGAATACCCGGTGAGGTAATTGAATATGTCCGAGAGGTCGGACCCGATGTCCGGGTCGCCGGTGAACACCGCCACGTCTTCATAGGTGCGGGCGGTCTTCTCGTTGTAATTGCCGGTGCCGACGTGGGCATAGCGGGCTACCCGTGCCCCCTCGCGACGCACGACCAGCGTGAGCTTGGTATGGGTCTTCAGTCCGACAACCCCGTATGTGACGTGGACCCCCGCGTCCTCGAGACGTTGCGCCCACTCGATGTTTCGCTCCTCGTCGAAACGAGCCTTGAGCTCGACGAGTGCAACCACCTGCTTTCCTGACTCGGCTGCCTTGATCAGGGAAGCCATGATCGGGCTGTCGCTCGAGGTTCGATAGAGAGTCATCTTGATGGCCAACACCCGAGGGTCACGGGCCGCCCGGTCGATGAACGCCTCGACCGTGGGGGTGAACGAGTCGTAGGGGTGATGGACGAGGAGGTCGCCCTGGCGGATCACCTCGAACATGTCGAACTGCTCACCTACGGAGCCGGCGAGCCGGGCCGGAGTGAC
>JBIOVB010000037.1:0-22845 GCA_044867525.1 Acidimicrobiia bacterium
ACGCCGCGCCAAGATGCGGCGCCGGGCCCGGCCCGGCGCCGCCATCGGTCAAATGGGCTAGACCGCCACGGCCTCCCGCTGCGGCTCGTACTCGACGTCGACCAGATCGCCGGCGAGGTACGCGTCGTAGGCGGCCATGTCGAAGTAGCCGTGACCCGAGAGGTTGAAGAGGATCACTTGCGGCTCGGAAGCCTCGCGCGCCTCCAGTGCCTCGTCGATCGCCGCGCGGATGGCGTGGCTCGACTCCGGCGCGGGGATGATCCCCTCGGTGCGAGCGAACTGCAGGGCAGCCTCGAAGCACGTGTTCTGGGCGTAGGCCCGCGCCTCGATGAAGCCCAGCTCGTACAGGTGGCTGACCATCGGCGCCATGCCGTGGTAGCGCAGCCCACCGGCATGGATCGGGGCCGGCTTGAAGCCGTTTCCGAGGGTGTGCATCTTGACCAGCGGGGTCATCCCCACCGTGTCGCCGAAGTCGAACTGATAGCTGCCCCGGGTCAACGATGGCGCTGCGGCCGGCTCCACCGCCCGAATCACAGGATCCATGTTCCCTGCCAGCTTCTCCCGAACGAACGGGAAGGAGAGCCCGGAGAAGTTGGAGCCTCCGCCGGCGCATCCGATGACCACGTCCGGGGTCTCCCCGACCATTGCCATCTGCTTGAGAGCTTCCTCCCCGATCACGGTCTGGTGCATCAACACGTGGTTGAGCACCGAGCCCAGCGAGTACTTGGTGTCATCATTGGTGGCCGCAACTTCCACCGCCTCCGAGATGGCGATCCCGAGACTCCCCGGAGTCTCCGGATCCGATGACAGGATCTGGCGTCCGGCATTGGTCCGATCCGACGGGGACGGGTAGACACTGCCTCCCCATGCCTCGATCATCGCCCTTCGGTAGGGCTTCTGGTCGTACGAGGCGCGGACCATGTAGACCTCACACTCGAGCCCGAACAGCGCACAGGCGAAGGAGAGGGCCGATCCCCATTGCCCGGCGCCGGTCTCCGTGGAGAGCTTCTTCACCCCGGCCTTGGCGTTGTAGTAGGCCTGGGCCACAGCGGTGTTGGGTTTGTGTGATCCCGCCGGGCTGACACCCTCGTACTTGTAGTAGATCCGTGCCGGGCCCCCGATCAGCTTCTCGAGATTGTTCGCCCGGTAGAGGGGCGAAGGACGCCACAAGCGATAGACCTCGCGGACTTCCTCAGGGATCTCGACGAACCTCTCCTGGCTCACCTCCTGGAGGATGAGATCCATCGGGAAAAGAGGTGCCAGATCATCGGGGCCGACCGGCTGATGGGTGCCGGGATGGAGCACCGGTGGGGGAGGCACCGGGAGGTCGGGAACGATGTTGTACCAGTGGGTCGGCAGCTCGGACTCGGGGAGGATGATCTTGGTGCCCATGGTTTGAAGTTACACCCCCGGTTTCGCGGTATGTTGGGCCGGAGGCACGATTGGGAGTGATCGGTTGACCACGCATCGTCTGCTCGACCGCCGGATGGCAATCGCCGAGATGGGCAAGGCAGGCTTGGCCATTGCCGTCTTCGGTGTGGTGGCTTGCTCCAACGAGACCACCACCATTCCCACCGGCTCCGCGCCCTCTACCGATGTCCCTTCGACTGTTCCACCTGCGACCACAGCCACTACGCAGGCCCTGACCACCACCACTGCTTTGGTGGGCTCGTCGTTCCATCAGGTCGATCTGGGATTCGTCTCCGCCTACATCCTCTACCGCGCCGGGGAAGCGGCACTGGTGGATACCGGGGTCGCAGGTAGTGAAGGTGCCATCGAGGCTTCCTTGGGGGAGCTCGGTCTGGGGTGGGACGCGGTGGGCCATGTCATCGTGACCCACAAGCACCCCGATCACATGGGGAGCCTGGGGGCGATCGTGCCGCTGGTGCCCGAGGCCGAGATCTATGCCGGCGCCGCCGACATCCCTGCAATTGGGTCGGTGGCGAGCCTGGCTGCGGTGGGTGACGGCGACCGGGTTTTCGACCTCGAGATCATCGAGACCCCGGGTCACACCGCCGGCCACATCTCGGTGTTGGACTCGCTCGCCGGCATCCTGGTGACCGGAGACGCTCTCAACGGAGTCAGCGGCGACGTCGAGGGGCCGGACCCCGGGTTCAGCGAGGACATGACGGTGGCGGTGGAGTCGGTTTCCAAGCTCGCCGGCTTCACCTACGAGATCGCCTTGTTCGGGCACGGGCAACCGGTCCTCGAAGGGGCCTCCGAAGCCGTCAATGAGTTGGCGAGCAGCCTCGGCTGAGGGCACTACAAAGGAACGTCAGGTCACCAGCCAACTGCGTAGGAACCGTTAGGGCGTCTCCTGGCAGCCACCCTCAGGAGGCGGCTCCCGTCGGGGATCCCTTTGAGCCGGACTACGGCCCGAAGTTGGCCACGAAGATCCACAAGGCGATAAGAAGTCCGCCTCCGATTATCCCGATCAGGAGCCCGAAAATCGCTATTGGGTTGGTGTGCCACGGTCTCTTGCCGTCGGGCGATCTCTGAGTCACGGTGGAGGTTCCTCAAACATCCAAGTCACGTCGTCGCGCTGAATTGGTGTGTCACGAAACCTGCGCATGGCTGACCAACGTAAAGGGTCACAGGATGCCCGTGACCACTTACGATCACCTGCCATGGATGCTGTGGGGGTTGTTGTCGTGGCGCTGGCGATCATCGCCGGCCTCTTCGGCATCGTGCTCCCGTTCCTCCCCGGCCTCCTCCTCATACTGGGGGCGATATTCCTCTGGGCGATCGTCGAGGGGACGGCGCTTGCCTGGACCGTGGCGTTCCTGGCGTTGGTGATCGGAGTCGGGGGGACGGTGATCAAGTACATGGTCCCAGGGCGACGACTCAAGGAAAGCGGTCTGCCTACATCGACCATCCTCCTCGCGATCGCGGTCTCGATCGTGGGGCTCTTCGTCATCCCCGTGGTGGGCGCCCCAATCGGCTTCGTGGCCACGATCTTCGTTGCGGAGCGGGTCCGGGTCGGGCGGGAGCAGGCGTGGCCGGCCACCAAGACGGCTCTGGGCGCGGTGGCGGCGTCGATCGGCATCGAGCTCGCCGCCGGGCTGATCGTGGCCGCAATCTGGTTCGGTGCGGTGATCTTCGGCTGATCGGCTTTCCTCCTCGTTTTCGCGCGAAAAGCGGAATTGGAGGGCGGTGAAGGCACCCGGGGGGCTTAGTCCTCGGTGGACACCGAGGCCTTCTCGGCGATCTCCCTGACCACCGCCTCGTTGGCCAGCGTGGTCACATCCCCAAGATGGCGGTGCTCCGATATGTCCTGGAGCAGTCGTCGCATGATCTTCCCGGACCGGGTTTTGGGCAGGTCGTCGGTGAACACGATCGACCTCGGCTTGGCGATCGCCCCCAGGGTCACCGCCACGTGGTCACGCAACTCGTTTATCAGCTGCTCATCGCCGGTTACCGAGCCCCGGAGCGTGACGAAGGCGGCGATCGCCTGGCCGGTCAGCTCGTCCTTGCGCCCCACGACGGCAGCCTCGGCGACTGCGGGATGTGAGACCAGGGCCGACTCGACCTCGGTGGTCGAGATGTTGTGCCCCGACACCAGCATGATGTCGTCGACCCTGCCCAACAACCAGAAGTAGCCCTCCTCGTCACGTTTGCACCCGTCGCCGGGGAAGTAGCGACCGGGAAATCGCGACCAATAGGTGTCTTCGTAGCGCTGGTCATCGCCGTAGATGGTGCGGGCCATGGCCGGCCAGGGCTTGGTCACGGTGAGAAACCCGCCACCGCCCAGCGGGACCGACTCGCCAGATTCGTCCACAACGTCGGCGAAGATCCCGGGGAAGGGAATGGTCGCCGATCCCGGCTTGGTCGCCACCACCCCGGGAAGTGGCGTGATCATGATCGCCCCGGTCTCGGTCTGCCACCAGGTGTCCACCACCGGGCAATTGCCGCCTCCGATTGTCTGTTGGTACCAGATCCACGCCTCGGGGTTGATCGGCTCCCCCACCGATCCGATCAGGCGCAGGGAGGAGAGATCGTGCTTCTCGACGTGCTCGGCGCCCCACTTCATGAAGGTGCGGATCGCCGTGGGGGCGGTGTAGAAGATCGTGACCTTGTGGTCTTCGATGATCTGCCACAACCGGTCCAGGTCCGGGTAGTTGGGCGCGCCCTCGTAGATCACCGATGTCGCCCGGTTGGCGAGAGGCGCGTAGACGATGTAACTGTGCCCGGTGACCCAGCCGATATCCGCCCCGCACCAGTAGACATCAGTGTCGGGTTTGAGGTCGAACACCATGTGGTGGGTGGTGACGATCCCGGTGAGATAGCCGGCCTGCGTGTGAACGATCCCCTTGGGCTTCCCCGTGGTCCCCGAGGTGTACAGGATGTACAACGGGTCCTCGGCGTTGAGCACCACCGGGTCACATTCCGCCGGTTGGCCGGCGACCAGGTCGTGCCACCAGATGTCCCGGCCCTCATCCCAGACCACCGACTCCTGGATTCGTTTGAGGACGACGACGTGCTCCACGCTCGAGGTCTGTCGTAATGCCAGGTCGCTGTTGGCCTTCAGAGGGACGACGTTGCCGGCTCGCCACGCCCCGTCCTGGGTGATGACCAGCCTCGCCTCGGCGTCGCTTATCCGGCTCGAAAGCGCTTCAGCCGAGAACCCCCCGAACACCACGGAGTGGACCAGGCCGAGGCGAGCGCAGGCCAGCATGGCGATCGGGAGCTCGGGCACCATCCCCATGTAGATGGCGACCCGATCCCCTTTCGTCATGCCCAGGCCCTTCAGGCCGTTGGCGAAGCGGCACACCTCGGCGTGGAGCTCGGAGTATGTGAGAGTGCGGGTCTCCCCGGGCTCTCCAACCCAGTGATACGCGACCTGATCCCCATGCTCGGCGAGGTGCCGGTCGAGGCAGTTTGCGGAGATATTGAGCTCGCCGTCGGAGAACCACTTGAAGAATGGTGGGTTGGTGTCGTCGAGCACCATGGTGGGTGCGGTGTCCCAGGTGATCCTGGTCAGGGCCTGCTCCTGCCAGAAACTGAGGTAGTCGGCGGCAGCGGCCTCGTGTACTCCGGGCTTGGCATTGGCCTGAGCGGTGAACTCCGGCGGCGGGGGGAACTTGCGGTCTTCGGAAAGCAGGTTCTCCAGGGCCTCGCTCATGCGCTCTCTTCCTCCTCGGGATCGGCGGAAACTAACAGGGGTCGCCGGGCGAGCCACCAGGTGACCACCCCGACCACCGCGGCGGCGATCATCAGGATGTCCCCGGAGCGTGCGTAGATCGAGGGGGTCCGCCCAAGGGCTACCCCCCCGTAGAGAATCTCTTCGGTGCCGAGACCGGTGGTTTCGCCATACGCCCCCGAGGCATCGATGAAAGTGGACTTTCCGGTCACCGCGGCGTGAACCACATCGAGCCCGAGCTCGGCTGCTCGCATCCGGGTCATCCCGATGAACTGGTCGGACCCGGGGGTGGTCCCGTAGGACCCCTCGTTGGTGGCAACAACGATGAAGTTGGCGCCGGCAGTGACATGTCGACGGGGATAGCGGGCGAACCCGCCCTCGAAGGAGATGACGGAGCCCATCATCAGCCCATCGCCGAGGTCGAAGACCACCGGGCCCTCTCCAGGGATCATGTCCCGAGGCACCTGCGCCAACTCCGGGATCCAGTCGAAGAGCGGGCGGAACGGGATGTACTCCCCGAAGGGGACCGGGTGCTGCTTCTGATACTCCCCGACGATCTCCCCTTCGGGATTGAACACGATGTTCACATTCTCCCAATGGGTGTCGTTCAGAGGGCGATCACTGCCGACCAGGAACCAGGCTCCGATGCGACGAGCCTCCTCGGCGATCGCGTCCCCAACGTCCGGGTTCTGCACCGGGTCGGCATTGAGCCCACCCGTCGAGCCCTCGGACCAGACCACCAGTGACACCGACCCGGGCTCGATGGTCCCGGTCAGCTCCAGATGCTGCTGAAAGGTGCGCAACCGCTCATCGGGGGGGCAATGCTCGAAGGGGCAGGGAGTCGAGCCCTGGACTATCGCCACCGAGTACCCCTGGTACGCCGCGATTTCCTGGTTGTAGTAGGGAGCGACGCCCCCCAAGAGGAGGACGGGCAAAGGGAGCAGCAGCCACAAGTTCCTGGGTTTGCGCGAGACGGCGACGATGGTGGTGACGGTGAGGATCACCAGCACGGTGATCCCGCTGGTGCCATACATCGGCGCGAAGCCACGGGCCCACGCCTGATCGGACAACCCGTAGCCGGCCGCCCCCCACTCGAACCCGTGGAAGGGGAAGCGATAGCGGATCAATTCCATGAGGGCCCAACCACCGACCGCCAGCGCGAGCCACGTCGCTGGCGAACGATCGTTGTACTTTGCCAGCCACCACGCATATAGGGCGTGGAAGCCGGCCATCACCACAACCAGTGGGATCACTGCCACCAGACCCAACTCCCCGATCCACCAGATGACTCCGAAGAAGAAGACGAGACCGTGGAGCGAGCCGTAACCGAGCCCTTGCCCTCGACTCCTCGCAAGACGGAGACCGGCGAGGAAGAGCGCGGTGCCGGGGAGGATCAACCAACCGGGACCGAAACGGGGAAAAGCCAAGGCCGAGAGCACGGCACCGGCGACGACGAGTAGGGCCCCGATCACGGGCGGAGAGCGTAGGGGCCGTCCGTAGAGTGCGGGCATGTGGGAAGGTGACCTCTGGGTTGCGGTCAGAGCCGCCAGGGCAGGTGCCTACGTGGTGCGACGCGGCTTCGATGAGGAATTCAGCCTCGAGATGAAGGGTGTCGTCGACCCTGTCACCGATATCGATCGGGAAGCGGAAGGGGCAATCACCGAGGTCATCCGCGCTCATTTCCCCACCGACTCGATCCTGGCCGAGGAGGGGGGCGGAGGCGCCGATTGGCGCGGGCCCCGGGTGTGGATCATCGATCCCCTCGACGGCACGGTGAATTTCGTGCATCGCATTCCCCAGGTGGCGGTCTCCGTGGCCCTCTGGGACAACGGGGAACCGGTCGTCGGTGTGGTGATCGATGTGATCCGCGAGGAGGAGTTCGTAGCCGTGGTCGGGACCGGGGCTCGAATCAACGGGCGGCCGATCCACGTCTCCACCACCGAGGGCATCGAGGACTCGCTGCTCGCAACCGGCCTCCCCTACGACCGCCAGCAGCACGCCGGCGAGTATCTCGACGCCATGGAAGCCGTCACTGCCCGCTGCCGGGACAACCGGAGAATGGGTGCCGCCGCACTCGACATGGCGTGGGTGGCATGTGGCCGGTACGACGGATATTGGGAGCACGGCGGGCCCCACGGGGTGAAGCCTTGGGACGCGGCAGCCGGGATCCTGCTGGTCACCGAGGCCGGTGGAACCGCCACCGACAACACCGGTGCCAGCAACGTCCTGCAGCCGGCTGCCTTCGTGCTGACCAACGGGAAGATCCACGAGGAGCTGAGGGGTCTGATCGACGACACACTTCCCGCCCATCTCCGCTGATGCTCCACGACCACCATTTGCATCCTCTGGGTTACGCCCAACTGGTCAATGGGCTGGAGCTCATGTCCGCTCTGGATTTCGAGGATCTGAAGTCGATGGTCGCCCGCTGGGCCGAGAGCGTGGAAGGGGCAATAGTCGGACAGCGGCTGAACGACGAGGGCCTGGCCGAAGCCCGCCTCCCCACCAGGGCCGATCTCGACGATGCGGTGCCCGATCGCCCGGTCCTCCTCTATCGCTACTGCGGCCACATCGCCGTCGCCAACAGCGCCGCACTCCAATTGGCCGGGGTGGATGCCTCGACTCCGGACCCGTTTGGAGGCGGCTTCGATCGAGACTCGGTTGGCGCCCCCAACGGGATACTTCGCGAGTCGGCGACCATGGTGGTGGGCAACGCTCTGGCCCCGCACACGATCGGACCGTCGGACCACCAGATACTGGAGGCTCTACGCGGATTGACCGACTTTGGGCTGGGCTCGATCACAGGGATGGTCTCCACGTCCGAGCCGATGTGGTGCGGCGTCGGGGACGAGTTGGGAACCCTGTGCAGACTGGCGCCCGACCTCCCCGTCGAGATCGATGTGTACGCCATCACCGACGACCCGGGCGAGTTGGGCGCCGCAGCCGACCGGATTCGCCACGCCGACGGCCGAATTCGTTTCTCAGGCTGGAAGGGGTTCGCCGATGGCAGTTTTGGTGGGCATACCGCGGCGATGTACGAGCCCTTCACCGACCGCCCTGACACCAAGGGGACGCTGCGACTCGATTTCAGACACGCGCTGACCATGTCGCGAGCCGCCCTCGACCTCGGGGGTGGAGTGGCGATCCACGCCATCGGTGATCGGGCAAATGACGCGGTGCTCGATGTCTTCGACCTGTTGGTCGCCGAGGGCCGAGACTCCTCCAATTTGAGAGTGGAGCACGCCTCCATTCTCAGCGAGGCCGCCATCGAGCGCCTGTCGGGACTGGGGGTCACCGCCTCGGTGCAGCCAGCCTTTCTCGCCTCCGAGGACTGGCTGGTCAAGCGTCTGGGGGAGGGTCGCATGGGCCAGGTGTACCCCTTCCGCGACTTGCTCGAGGCGGGCGCTCGCCTGATCGGCGGAAGTGACAGCCCGGTCGAGATGCCAGACCCGGAGGTCGGGATCCGGGCCGCGGTGGACCGGCACGGGATCAATCCATCACAGGCGATCAGCGAGCCCGTGGCGCGAGGCCTGTTCGCCCCGCCCTCTACCCCGTAATTGGGGGCGGGAGCATTCATGGCGGATGCTCCCGCCCCCAATTACGAAAGAGTCGACCGGCGCTACCGTTTCGCCATGCCTGATTTGAACTTTGGGTACTCCAGTGTCGACGCAGCCAGGGTCGAATCCGGGGTCGACGAAGCCCTAGCCGAGGCACGAGCCGTCATCGACGAGGCGGTCGCCCCCGAAGACGCTCGCACCTTCGAGAACACGATGATGCCGCTGGACCGGATGAGCGACATCCTGGGCAAGGCTTTCGCCCGCTACGTGTTCATGGGCTACGTGCATCCCGACAAGGACGTTCGAAGCGCGGGCAAGGCCGGGGAGGAGAAGCTGAACACCTTCGCAGTGGATGTGATCTTCCGCGACGACCTGAACACCGCGGTCAAGGAGTACGCGGCGACTCCTGAAGCGGCCGGTCTCGATGGAGAGCGAGCACGCTTCCTCGAGTTCGTTCTCAGAGATCTACGGCACGCCGGTCACGACCTCGACCCCGACACCAGGGCCGAGGTCAAGGAGAAGACCCAGCGTCTGGTTGAGCTCGGGGTCCGTTTCCAGAGCAACATCGACGAATGGGACGATTGGGTCCTGGTCGACCGCGACGACCTGGAAGGGCTTCCCGAAAGCTTCGCCGAGGGTCTGGAGAAGGACGAGGAGACCGGGAGGCTCAAGGTGACCCTGGCCTATCCCCATCTGATCCCGTTCGTCGAGAACGCCAAGCGCAGAGACCTCCGAGAGCAACTGACGTTCAAGTTCAACACCCAGGCGGTGGAGGCCAACCGTCCCCTATTGGAGGAAGCGCTCCGGCTCCGGGACGAGATCGCGGGTGCCTTCGAGCTCGACAGCTGGGCGCACCATCGGCTCGACGATCGGATGGCCAAGACCCCGGAGCGGGTAGCCGCCTTCTACGAGGACCTGACTCCCCCTCTGGTCGATCAGGGGATCAAGGATCTGGCGGTCATGAGTCAACTCCTCGAGTCGGACACCGGAGACACCACGGTGAGAACCTGGGACTGGCGGTATTACGACACCCAGCAGCGCCGCACCGACTACGGGGTAGACCCCTTCGAGGTGGCCGCCTACCTGCCCCTCGATGCCGTCCTCGACGGCATGTTCGAGCTGGTTCAGGAGGTGTTCGGGCTCGACTTCAGGGAGATTCCCGACCCCGACGTTTGGCATCCTGATGTCCGGCTCTTCGCTATCCATGACGACGAGAGCGGCGAGGAGCTCGCCCATTTCTACCTCGACCTGTTCCCCCGTGAAGGCAAGTTCTCCCACGCCGCCGAGTTCCCCTTGATCCTGAGCCGGCGACTCGAAGACGGCGGGTTTCAGAACCCGGTGTGCGCCATGGTGGCCAACTTCACCAAACCGGTCGGGGACACCCCCTCGCTGCTACAGCACGGCGAGGTCGAGACCCTGTTCCACGAGTTCGGACACGTCCTCCACCAGAACTTGGGGCGGACCGAGCTCGCCAGGTTCTCGGGAACCAGCGTCGAGACCGACTTTGTGGAGGCTCCGAGCCAGATCATGCAGAACTGGGTATGGCTGTCCGACGTCCTCAAGCAGTTTGCCCGGCACTACGAGACCGGTGCGCCCATACCCGACCAGCTTGTCGAGCAGCTGGTCGCGGCGCGCCGGCTGAACATCGCCATTCATCAACTTCGGCAACTGAAGTACGGCTGGCTGGACCAGCAGATTCACGCTCCGGGACCGGTCAAGGACTTGGATCGGATATCCAAGGAAGCCGCTGACCTGAGCCTGCTCCCCCTTCACGAGGGCACCTTCGATCTCGCCTCTTTCGGCCATCTCATGGCCGGCTATGACGCCGCCTACTACAGCTACATGTGGGCCGAGGTGTTCGGCGACGACATGTTCGGGCGCTTCGAGGAGGAGGGGGTCACCAACCCGGGGGTGGGAATGGCCTACCGGCGCGAGGTGTTGGAGAAGGGCGGATCGATCGACGCCGACCAGATGTTGGCCGGCTTCCTGGGCAGGAAACCTGACAACGCCGCTTTCCTGCGTAAACTGGGGATCACGGGAACCAACTGAGCGGTTCGCGTCGTCTCATCCCTGAGCACCCTCGACCGCTTTAGCCTGGTTTTAGGGGTTTGCTCGCAGACTTGAGGGGAATAGCAGATCGCCACGATCTTGCGTCCCGAGAACCACAACCAGACCTTCAACGTACTTAATTGGAGAACGGCCACCAAAGGCCATGAACATGACAGACATCGTAAGAGGGGCAGCCATCAAGGGAGTGACCAGGCCGTCACGGCGATTCAGCCAGGACCGGATCTGCGCCAAGCCCGGCTGCACCACCAAGCTCTCGCAATACAACAAGGCTGAGTACTGCCACGCCCACGCGCCGGTCCGCTTCCCGCGGGTCCGGGGAAAGATCATGGACGAGCAGGACGCTTGACGGATCTCTGGTTGGGACAGGTCCTCTCCCCCTCCCGGTCCCATGCCAGACAACCGAGAGCCCCGGTTTCGACCGGGGCTCTCATTTATGACCGGGAATAAAGGGGAGTGCCGGGTCGTAAACTGCTTTGAGATGAAGCAAGTCACACTTCAAGCGCCCGAGATCCATTGCGATCACTGCAAGATGAGTATCGAGGGGGCGGTGAGCACCCTGGCTGGGGTCTCATCTGTGGAAGTGGGGATCGCAGATGCCACCGTCGACGTTGCTTTCGACGAGGGGGCGATCGACCTCGATGCCATCAAGCGCGCCATCGAGGAGCAGGGCTACGCAGTCTTCGGCTGACACCCACGACGGGCACGCCGACACCGTCCTGTTCGACGTCGACGGCATGACCTGCGCCACCTGTGCGGTGAGGATCGAACGCGTTCTCAGCCGACAGGAAGGGGTGCAGGATGCCTCGGTCAGCCTGGCCGGGGCGTCCGCTGTGGTCAAGGTGGGCGAGGGCACTGATCTCGACGCACTCACCGCCGCTGTCGGCGGCATCGGTTACACCATGACCCCCCATGACTCCGGTGAGCGGCGCGACCTCATGGAGCACTATCACGACGACGAGGACGTGCAATGGCGCCGGTTCTGGATCGACGCTTCTCTCACCCTTCCCGCGATGCTGCTCGCCATGTTCGGGCCCGATGAGCTGTGGACCCGCGTCCTACAAGGGATCCTGGTGACTCCAGTGGTGACCTGGGGCGGATGGCAGTTCCACCGGATGGCGTGGAAGCTAGCCCGAAACCTGAGTGCCAACATGGACACCCTGATCTCGTTGGGGGCATTGGCCGCCTACGGGTATTCGATCTGGGCGCTGGTCGCCGATCTCCCGGTGTTCTTCGAGATCGCCGGCGTGATCATCACCCTGATCACACTGGGACGAGCCCTGGAAGCCCGAGCAAGGGGCAGAGCCTCCACCGCAGTGCACCGTCTGGTCGAGCTCGGGGCGCGCGAGGCCCGTGTGGTGCGCAACGGGGTCGAGACTTCGGTCCCCATCACGGAAGTAGTGCCCGGGGACCTCATGGTGGTGCTGCCCGGGGAGAAGATCCCAACCGACGGGGTGATCGAGTCCGGTGAGTCTGCGATCGACGAGTCGATGCTCACCGGGGAGTCACTGCCAGTGGACCGCACGGTCGGGGATCGAGTCGCCGGTGCCACCGTCAACCAGTTGGGGAGGATCACGGTACGAGCAACGGCAGTCGGCGCCGACACCATGCTCGCCGGCATCGTCCGCATGGTGGAGCAGGCCCAAGGCTCCAAGGCTCCGATCCAGCGGTTGGCAGACAGGGTGTCGTCGGTCTTCGTCCCGGTGGTGATCCTGATCGCGATCGGCACCACCCTGATCTGGCTCGGACTTGGAAACGACGTCTCGGAGTCGGTGCGAGCAGGTGTGGCGGTCTTGATCATCGCCTGCCCGTGTGCCCTGGGCCTGGCCACGCCGACCGCCATCATGGTGGGGAGCGGGCGTGGTGCCGAGCTCGGGATTCTCTATAAGCGGGCCGAAGTGTTCGAGCAGGCCCGTGACATCGACACCGTGCTCTTCGACAAGACCGGCACTCTCACCTCGGGAGTCATGGACCTGACCGATGTCCTCACCGATGAGGACGAGGCCGGGTTTCTGCGGCTTGTCGGTTCCGTCGAGGCCGCCTCCGGCCACCCCATCGGCAAGGCGGTGGCATTGGGCGCCGATGAGCGGGACATCTCCCTGGTGGACCCGGAGCGGGTGGAGAGTGTTTCCGGCCTGGGTGTCATCGGCTCGGTGGACGGCATCGAGGTCGTGGTGGGGAAGGAGAAGTTGGCCGCCGATCGCGGCCTACTCATCGCCGATCGCTGGCTCCAGGACCTCGAGGGGCTCGAATCCGCTGGCAAGACAGCATTCCTCGCCGGGTGGGACGGCGAGGTCAGGGGCGTGATCGCGGTCGGCGACACCGTCCGGGAGAGCTCGGGCGAGGCGGTGAGACGGCTGGCGGCCATCGGCATCCAGTCCCGGATGGTCACCGGTGACAATGTGCGAACCGCGGCCTGGATCGCCGGGCAGACGGGGATCCAACAGGTCCACGCCGAGGTGATGCCAGGGGACAAGGCTCATCTGGTCCACGACCTCCAGAAGAACGGCGAATCGGTCGCCTTCGTCGGGGACGGGATCAATGACGCCCCTGCCCTGACTCAGGCAGATCTCGGCCTGGCGGTCGGCACTGGGACCGACGTCGCTGTGGAGGCAGGAGATGTGATCCTGCTCAACGGCGACCCGCGCCTGGTCGCCAGTGCTATCGATCTCGCCGGCTCGACGTACCGAGTCATACGGCAGAACCTGTTCTGGGCCTTCGGCTACAACGTCGCCGCGATACCCCTGGCAGCCGTCGGCCGTCTCGACCCGATGATCGCCGCCGCCGCGATGGCCTTCTCTTCGCTCTCGGTAGTCCTCAACGCATTGCGCCTGAAGAGGTACGCGCCGCCCGGGATGTGACCAGTAGCCCTCGGGCGGGAGTAGGTTGACCCGATGGCCTCTCTGCAGTGGCTTGACCGACCGGTGCTTCAGGATCCGGTGGCCTTGATCGCCTTCGAGGGCTGGGGTGACGCCGGGGAGTCGGCGAGTCAGGCTGCGACCGAGTTCCTCGAGAAGCTCGACGGCGAGATCTTCGCCATCATCGATCCCGACGACCATTTCGACTTCCAGGTGCGTCGTCCCATCGTGGAGCTCGACTCCAGCGGGATCCGCTCGATCACCTGGCCGCGCAATGAGATCTATGCGCTGCGCGGTGCGGAACGCGACCTCGTGCTTGTGATCGGTGAGGAGCCCCACTACCGGTGGAAGGTCTTCACGAATGAGCTCGTCGAGACCTTGCAGGCGGTCGGCGTGACCAGGGCGGTGACCTTGGGTGCATTCATCGGGCAGGTGGCCCACACCTTGCCGGTGCCGCTGGTGGGCTCGGCAAACCGACCAGACGACCTCGCGTTTCACGGGCTGCTTCCCTCCGGATACGAGGGCCCAACCGGGATCATCGGGGTTCTCAACCACGCCCTGGGCAATGCGGGAATCGATGTCATCTCGCTCTGGGCCGCAGTGCCCCACTATCTCTCCAACCAGGCTTATCCCCCGGCGACGGAGGCACTGGCAATCAAGGCGTCCGAGCTGATCGGCGTGAGCCTCGACATCGGCGAGCTGGCCTCGGCATCACGCAGCTTCCTATCCACCGTCGACGCCGCCATCGAGGGAAATGCCGAGCTCGAGGAATACGTGGAACGCCTGGAACAGGAAGCGGATGACGACCAGGCGGGTCGTCTCGTAGACGAAATCGAGCGCTTCCTGAAGGAGAAGTAGAAAGGGCCGGCAATGCCGGCCCTTTCGAAGTCACTTCCGCTTGTGGCGATTTGCCTTGAGGCGCTTGCGGTATTTGTGCTTCGACATCTTCTTGCGACGCTTCTTGACCAACGATCCCATGCAAAAACCTCGAATCCAAAAAGGGGGACAGCCCCAATGGTCGCGCCGATCGGTGGCTAAATCAAACCGGGGTCGACTGGCTCGATGGCGATGAGAGTGAGAGATCAACCCCGCAACAGCCCGATGGAGATCCCTTCCGCCAACGCCTGCCACGAGGCCTCGATGATGTTCTGGTGCACACCCACGGTGCCCCAACTCGACTCTCCGTTGGTGGTCTCTATCAGGACCCGGACCCGCGCCGCCGTTCCGTCCTGGGAGTCGAGGTCACGGACCTTGAAGTCGGTGAGCCGGAGCCGTTTCACGTCGGGGTAGGTGTCTCCGAGGGCGAGACGCAGCGCCTGGTCCATCGCATTGACCGGCCCGTCGCCCTGCGCCGAGACCTGAACCACGCTTCCGTCGATCCTGAGCTCGAGATTGGCCGTAGCAGTCACCTCCCCGTTGGCCCGGATGTGCACGGAGAGCGACTCAAGCTCGAACAGCTCTTTGAAATCGGGTGCGGCTCTGCGCACCAACAACTCGAAGGAGCCGTCGGCCGCCTCGAACTGGTAGCCGGCATGCTCCAGATCCTTGACCTGGTCGACCAGGGCCTGCGCCTGGTCGGGATCGAGGTCCCACCCCTGTTGCTCGGCGGCGGCGAGGACCGTGGAACGACCCATGAGCTCACTGAACAGCATCCGAGCCGAGTTCCCGACGGCTCCCGGGTCGATGTGCTCATACGCGCCCTCGAGCCGGGTGAGGCCGGAGGTGTGCAGCCCGGCCTTGTGGGCGAAAGCCGAAGTGCCGACATAGGGGCGTCTGGAGTCGATCGGCGCCCCCAGGATCTCGGCGATCTGCTGTGCGATCGGATAGAGGCGGGGCAGCGAATCGGCCGGAATGGTCTCCACTCCGGCCTTCAGAGAGAGGTTGGGGATCACCGAGCACAGATCGGCGTTTCCGGTCCGCTCCCCGTAACCGTTGACACAGCCCTGTACCTGGTGGACCCCGGCGTCGAGTGCGGTCAGGGAGTTCGCCACCGCACAGTCGGAGTCGTTGTGGAAATGAACCCCGAGAGCGACATCGACACGGGCCCCCACCGCTTCTATTGCCGGCACCACCTGAGAGGGAAGCGCACCGCCGTTGGTGTCGCACAGCACGACACGCTCCGCTCCGGCTCTTGCCGCTGTCTCCAGGACCGAGAGGGCGTAGTCGGGGTTGGCTCGGAACCCGTCGAAGAAATGCTCGGCGTCGAAGAACACGCGCTTCCCCCGTTCCCGGAGAAACCCGATCGACTCACCAACCATCGCCAGGCCCTCCTCGAGCGAGGCATTGAGTGCCCCAGTGACGTGGCGGTCCCAAGCCTTCCCCACGATGCAGACGAACTCGGTGTCCGCCGCCAAGAGCGCCTGTAGCTGCGAGTCGCGGTCCACCGGTCCTCGGGGACGACGAGTCGACCCGAAGGCGACCAGGACCGACCGCTGTAGAGCGAGCTCGGTCTTAGCCCGCTGGAAGAACTCGTCGTCCTTGGGGTTCGCCCCCGGCCATCCCCCCTCGATGAAATGAACTCCCAGCTCATCGAGAAGGTGGACGACGCGGAGTTTCTCCCCGACCGTGGGCGAGAGCCCCTCGGCTTGGGTCCCGTCGCGCAACGTGGTGTCGTAGATCTCGGCTGTCTGATTCATATCGGTCTCTCAATGGCAACAAAAAGACCCCCGCGGGATGCGGAGGTCGAGGGCAGGGGCAGCGCCTTCCAAAGGCGCGAACCCCTAGGGAATGATGATCCGGCTGGCGGGCTGAATACCTCTCATCGCCGGGCCAGTATGCGAGGAGCCAATGGGTTCGTCAAGACGACGACGTTTTCTGACATCCTCAGGACTGATGGATCACTACGCGCCTCTTCCCACCAACGTTCAACTGGAGGCTCTGAGCACCGAGCTCAGCGGAAAGGTGCGCTTCGATCACCGCATCGTCGGAGGACTGGGCGGAACGATGGACGTCCTCCGTTACGTGGAAACCGGCCGGCGGGTTGTGCTCAAGCGTTACTGGATCCCTGAGCCCGGGGACGACGACGCACCCGCCGAGGGGGAGTATCGGATCCTGGCGTTAGCCGAGGAGCACGGGGTGCCTGCTCCCACACCGCTCTGGGTCGACAGGATCGGGCTCTTTCCGGAGAGAGCAGTCGCCATGTCTTTCCTCGAGGGAAAGGTGGTGCTCGATCCGGTCGACCCGTTGCACTGGGCGGCGCAACTGGCGACGACGTTGAACTCGATCCACGGAATACGAACCGATCCCACGGATGATGAGATCTTCCCAACCATCGGTTGGGATGACGGCCACAGCTCGGAGGAGGCGGTGAAACAGCACCATCTCGGCCGGGACCTGTGGGAGGTGCGCCTCGCGGTCGCAGCTACCTTGGTGTCCGAGGACCAGGTCTACGTCCACCACGACTACTGGCCGGGCAACACCTTGTGGATCGACGAGAGTTTGGTAGCCGTGGTCGACTGGGAAGGGGGATGTATCGCCGACCCGGCTCTCGACGTCGCTTACTGCTCCCTCGACCTCAGGTTGCTTGGCCTGGAGGAAGCAGCGGAGCACTTCACCGAGATCTATCGCGAGATCTCGGGCCGAGCTCTGGCCAATCTCCTCTACTGGGAGCTCCTCGCGTTGTGTCGTCCGATGCCCGACGTGGCGATGTGGGTTCCGGGGTGGCAGGCAATGGGAGTTGGCATGACACCGGAGGTGGCCCGGGGTCGGCATACCGAGCTGATCCGTGCAGCGCTGAACCGGGTCTGACAGGCCGGCCGGACGCGAGGAGAGGAGAGACCCTCACCGGTCTCTCCTCTCCGGTTCTTCGATCAGAAGCTCAGCTGCCGAAAGCTTCCTCGAAGGCTGCGCGCATCTCGGGGGTGCTCTCCCCGCTGAAACCGCAGTAATTCACGTTGCCCTCGCTCGCCGTGATCAGGTACTGGGTCCCCACTTCGAAGGGGATCCCGCCGATCAGGGCCTCCATCCCCGCCGGGGCATGGAGAACGACCTGGCCAGAGTCGCCGCCCTTGAACCAGTGGTCGACATCGAGAGTTATGGTCTCGCCGTCGACCGAGGTCACGGTGCCCTCGAAGGCCACCGGCATCGGGGCCAGGTATTCGACGCTGAATGCGATACAACTCGCCATCACGTCTTCACCACCCGCGTTCAACTCGAGAGGGGGCCCGGATGCCACCGGGGCCTCGCCTCCGTCGGTGAGTATCCCCACCGCCCCGATTGCCACGATCACGACCGCGGCCGCGGCCACCGCCGCATACCAATACTTCTTGCCCTTGCTCACCGGCTCGACCTGGACGTCGGTCGGTTCCTGGCTCATGATTTCCTCCAATAGGTGTTGTGACGACTGGCTCGTCACCGATTCCATCGCCACCTCGGGAGGCACCGGGTCGAGACGGCTGAGTCGATTGCGCAGTTCGTCGGTCACGGTCGGTGCTCCTCGGGGTGTCGTTTCGGTTTCTGTCCGGCAGGGGAGGAATCCTGTCGGGCGAGTTTCGACTCCAGCTTGGACTTGACCCGGCCCAGGCGGAGGCTGACCGCATTGGGTGAGGTCTGTAGGACCACCGCGATCTCACGGGGTTCCAACTGCTCCCACGCCCAGAGCCGCAGGAGCTCCCGATCCGCCTCGGAAAGCTCCGCGAGTGCCTGCTCGAGAGCCGGGTCCTCGTGCTCGTGGGAGGGTGACACCGTCGCCTCGGCGGTCATCCTCTCGAGGAGTCGAAGGTGGCGTTCCGCCCCCCGCCGGTGATTGGCCAGTGCCCGCCTGGCTACCCCGTAGGACCAGGGAAGTGGCTGCTCCTCGGGGACGTTGTCGAGCCGGCGCCAGATGGTGAGCAGCACATCGCTCAACACGTCGGCGGCGTCATCCGGCGCGGCCCGTCGCCGCAGGTAACGCTGAAGTGGCTCGTACACCCGGGCGACGACGAGCTCGAAGCGTTGCCGCCTCTCGATGTCAGAGCTCACTGGGGGTTTCTGTCCGCCATCGCCCCGATTCTGTCACCCGTCGCAGTCAGCGGCGCGTAGCTTTGGGCCCGGATCGTCGAAGTTCGGGAGAGATCGAGTGGAAACGGAGCAGGAGCGGGCCGACCGCCAGGAGCGGGAGCGCAAGGAAGCCGGGGAACAGGACGAGCGGGAACGCAAGGAAGCCGGCGAGAAGCACGACCGGGAGCGCAGGGAGGAGAGCGAGCGCTACGAGAAGGAGCGGCGGGGGAAGTAGGCGGCCTCCGTGGCCTTGGTGAGGGGCGGGGACCCCTCAGCCCTGGATCAACCCGGTGCTGGCGATCGCGGGGCGCAGGACCTCGACACCAGCTTCCTCCAGAGTCATGGCAACCCGCGGCTCCTGGTCCGAAGTGCACAGGGCGAGCACCGAGGGACCGGCTCCGGAGCGGGCGGCATGCATCGCCCCCGCCTGCTTGGCGATCTCGATCAGCCCGCTCACCTCGGGCGAGAGCTCGGCCCGGGGAGCTTCGTGGATCTCGTCACCGTGGGCCGCGGCCAGCGTCTCCGGGTCACCGGTGATCAGGCCCGCAGTCAGGGCCGAGACCCGAGCAAGGCTCCGTCGCACCAGATCGTGGGGATGCGAGGACTCGATGACCGTGCGGGCGTGATACGTGGGGAGGACCCGTTCCGGGATGGCAACCACGACCCGCAGCCTCGGGTGAATCGGGAGCCGAATCGGCATTCCCTCGGCAGGGACCAAGGCAAGCCCCCCGTAGACCGCGGCAGCGACATTGTCGGAGTGGCCTTCCATCTCGGAAGCGAGCCGGAATACCTGATCGAGCCGAGCCTCGCCTCCCACTGCGAGTAACGAAGCTGCGCAGCCGGCGACGAATGCTGCTGCCGAGGACCCCAATCCCTTGCCGATCGGGACGTTGGACTCGACCTCGATCGCCAGTGGGGAGCCCTCACCGACGGTTCGCTTGGCCGCGGTGAGGACACAATCGATAGCGCCCGCCTCAGGCTGGTAGGTCCCGATGTGCTTGACCACCCACTCTTCGCCGCGGATGGCACTCACCCGGCATCGAATGTCCAGCGCCAGAGCGAGACAATCGAATGCGGGCCCCAGGTTGGCCGAGGTGGCCGGGGCAGAGGCGGTCCCGGTGACTGGCTCCGTGCTCACCGGCAGAGATTAAGCGGGGTTAGCGTGCCCGGACGTGGGCGACCTGTTCGACATCGAGAACCTGCTTCCCGAGTTGGTGGTCGGGCTGGGCCTGGCGCTGATCGTGGGCAACGGCCTCGCCTGGTGGAAACACCGTCAGGGGAAGGCTCCGGCAGGGGTCGAGGACGCTCGATACCGGGCGGGACGGGTCGCCTTCCTGATGCTGGTCGGCGTGGTCATGACGGTCTGGGGGACCGTTTCCCTGGTCACCTAGCATCGCCCAATGTCAGCCGGTGGTGGAACCAGGGCGATCGTCGCCGCGATGATCGCCAACGCCGGAATCGCCCTCGCCAAATTCGTCGCCTATGTCGTCACCGGATCGGCCGCGATGTTGGCCGAGGCGATCCACTCGGTGGCGGACACATCGAACCAAGGATTGCTCCTCCTCGGAGGGCGCCAGGCGCGCAAGATCGCCGACGACGACCACCAGTTCGGGTACGGCAGGGAGCGCTACTTCTGGTCGTTCGTTGTCGCCCTCGTCCTCTTCTCCCTCGGTGGGCTGTATTCGATCTACGAAGGCGTGACCAAGATCCTCCACCCCCACGAGCTGGAGTCGATCGGCTGGGCGATCGGAGTGTTGGTGGTGGCGATCGGCCTCGAGTCGTTCAGCTTTCGGACCGCAATCGTGGAGGCGAGCAAGGTCAAAGGCGACCAGAGCTGGTGGGTGTACATCCGTAGTTCTCGCTCGCCGGAGCTGCCGGTCGTGCTCTTGGAGGACGCCGGGGCGCTGCTCGGCCTCTTCTTCGCGCTCGGCGGAGTCGGCCTCTACGTGGCGACCGGCGATGTGGTGTGGGACGCGGTCGGAACCCTGTGCATAGGTGCCCTGCTCGTGGTGATAGCGGTGTTCCTCAGCATCGAGATGAAGTCGATGCTGATCGGCGAGTCCGCATTGGAGAGCGACATCGAGGCAATCAGCCGGGCCCTCACCGTCAACCCTGAGGTGGTGAGGGTGATCGACCTTCGCACCCAGCACATCGGTCCCGAGGAGTTGCTGGTTGCGGCCAAGGTCGAGTTCAGCGGATCACTGAGCGCCGCCGGCTTGGCGGCGGCTATCGACCAAGCCGAGACCTCGATCCGGAAGGCAGTGCCCTACGCCCATCGCATCTACCTGGAGCCAGACATCTGGCGTGCCGACTATGTGCCGACTCCCGACGGGCCGTCGGAGATCGGTCACGGGGCGGGATGAGGTCCCTCGGCTAGTTGGGCTCGGCCATCGGTTTTGAGCCAGTAATGGTCACAAACCGATGCCTTCCCTCCTTCAGATGGCCGATCTCAACCGATCGGAACCCGATGTCACCCATGTCGGCGCCGACAGCCTCCGCGTGCTCGGGGGTGAGCCCATGACCACTGCCTCTCTTGAGGTGCTGCTCCATTACCAACAACCGCCCCCCCGGAGCCAAGACGCGGAGAACCTCAGCCAAGCCTCGACCACGATCCGCCCAATGGTGGAACGTGGCCACTGCCATCACCGCGGTGAACCGGTCGTCACGGAATGGGATCTCCTCAGCCGATCCCAACTCGACTGCGGCAGTCGGAACTCTCTTGCGGGCACGCTCGATCATGCTGGGGCTGGGGTCGATCCCCGCCGTCTCTGCACCGGCCCTGCTGCCATGTTCCAAGGCCGCACCCAGCCCACAACCGATGTCGAGGAAACGGTCGCCAGGCCCCAAGGCAAGGCGGTCCACAGCGAGGATGTTGCTCTGTGGGCTCCGATTGAGGAGGGAGTACACCCACACCCTGAAAGGGGACCAGCGCTCGACGTCATCCACCACCGGAGAATAAGTGGACGATGACACCCCGGGCTCCCTCGCCAACGCGACTCGGTATCCAGGCGCAGTTCGACGCAGGGCGTGGGTGGGCTTGACATTGGACCATGGTCCATGGTTTACGCTCCCTGCATGGTCGCAACCATCTCCCAAGTGGCGGCGGCAGTGGGCATCCGAACTGACACGATTCGCTACTACGAGCGGGTCGGTTTGCTCCGGTTGCCCGACCGCAGCCCGAATGGTTACCGCTCCTATGACGACGGGGACGTGGAGCGTCTTCGGTTTATCCGTGGAGCACAACGACTGGGACTAAGACTGAAGGACATCCAGGAGCTTCTCAGCATCCGTGACAACGGGGTCTGTCCATGTGGGCACACCGCCGAGCTGGTCAACAAGCGTCTTGTCGACCTCGACGTCCAGATCGCGAGCCTCAAGAAGCTACGCGGAGAAATGGCACGCCTCTCCGAAATCCTGCCTGCGGGCTCGGATACCGACGATCGGCCGTGGCCCTGCGACGTGCATTTCATTCGTGCCGGGGGAGGTGAGAACTGATGGCGAACCAACCATGCCCCTCGTGCGGCTGCTCGTGTGGGATTACCCCCTGCCCGACCTGTGGCCGGGAGTGAACAGACCCTCGCGCCGACCCCGGCACAGATGCGCTCATATCCCCATCAGCAGGCGTGGGCGCCTCACGACCCTGGCCACCATGGTGCTCCCTTGTTGAGATGCAGACAATCGGCCTCGACGCCATAGCACGAGGTCCGGCTCAACTCGCATCCTCGCTCTCGCCAGCCGTTTGGTGGCGGTCATCTCGACGCTGGCACTCACCGCCATCATCGGAGCCGGGCTCGGCAACCTCTTCATGCTTGCACCGCTGCCCTACCGGATCTCCGTCCTCGGCGCCGTACTCGCCACCGATGCAGCAGCAGCTCGCGCCTCCCGCCTCACTGTTCGAGAAGTGCATTGACGGCCGCCTGCAGCCCTCTGAGTCGGTCGGGTCCTCCGGGTTTTGGGCTCGGATCGGTCGCCGTTGCCGACTGGCCGCAAGACCGACGGTTGAATGCGAGTCGCTCCACTTCCGAGGTGCCCATTGACAAGTGCGCGTAAGATCGGATCGGCTCCATTTTTCCGGAGCTGTGCGAGTCGACAAGGAGGTAATCCATGTTCCGACGCTCGCTGACCGGCATCCTGGTGCTCACGATGCTGGCATTTCCCGCCCCGGCCGTTGCCGGGGATCCGATCGACGACGCAGTCAGTACCTTCGAGTACACGCAGAACATGCATCCTCAGGGGTACTCGGCCCGCG
>JBIOVB010000038.1:0-30661 GCA_044867525.1 Acidimicrobiia bacterium
CTCACGTTGAACGAGCTCGGCTATGTCCGCAAGAGCGGCCGGCAGTTTTCCCTCACTCCCAAGGTGCTCGACCTCGGGTACTCGTTCCTCACGTCGTTCCCGGTATTGGAGCTGGCGCAGGCCCCGATGGAGCGTCTCGTCGAGGAGGTCAAAGAGTCGTCCTCGTTGGCGATTCTCGACGGGTCGGAAATCGTCTACGTCGCCCGGGTCCCCACCACCCGCATCATGACCATCTCCCTTGCATTGGGATCGCGGCTTCCGGTCTACCCGACATCGATGGGGAGGGTTCTCCTTGCCGGGAGGCCTGATGACGAGATCGACGACTACATCGCCCGTACCCGGTTCGAACAGCTGACTCCCTATACGGTCACCGACAAGGAGAAGTTCCGGTCCATCGTGCTCAAGATTCGTGCCCAAGGCTATGCCCTGGTCGACCAGGAGTTGGAGGAGGGGGTGCGTTCGCTGGCGGCGCCGATCATCAGCGCTCGCGGTGAGGTGATGGCTGCGATGAACGTCTCATGTCATGCCACCAGGGCGGGGATGACCCGGTTGCGTGAAGAGTTCTTGCCCCGGCTCCTGGCTACCGCCGCCGAGGTCAGTGCCACTGCAGGCGGGTCCCGAGGCCCCTGAAACAAGTTCGGGGCGACGCTGTCGTCGCCCCGAGGTTGCCCCTGGGAGGAGGGATCTGTTGTGGTCGACGGGCTATGACCGTGACACCTTCTTTGTAACCGGCCCGGGTGACCACCCGGTTAACGGCAGCTGTCGATCGGCAGAACCTTCGTTGAGAGGTTGCGGGCGCAGGGCGGTCAGCGCTCGGTCCTGAAAGGCGTGGAATCGCTGGCCGCTCCTGCTCCGGGGACGCTCCAGGTCGACATCGATCGAGGTAGTGATCGTCCCCGGTGTATCCCCGATGACCAGGATTCGGTCGGCCAGGACCAGTGCCTCGTCGATGTCGTGGGTCACCAGGAGCATGGTCGGGCGGTACCAGCCCCAGACCTCCAGCAGGTGGTCCTGTAGGTCGCTCCGGGTGAAGGCGTCGAGGGCACTGAAAGGCTCGTCGAGGAGGAGCACCGGCGGGCGAGTGACCAAGGCCCGGGCGATCGCGGTGCGCTGGGCCATCCCGCCGGATAGCTCGCGAGGCAGCGCTCCGGCGAAGTCGGAGAGACCGACCCGGGTCAGCGCCTCGCGGACTGCCGTCGGTGACGCGCCCCGGGCGAGGCCGAATGCGACGTTTTGCTCCACGTCCAGCCAGGGCATGAGGCGGGGTTGCTGGAAGACGATGCCCACCGACGGATCGGGGCCGTTCACTTCATGTCCCGCTACCCTCACCAACCCGGTCGTCGGACGGTCGAGTCCCGAGATCAGCCTGAGGATGGTGCTCTTTCCGCAGCCGCTGGGGCCGATCACCGCCACGATTTGATGTGGCCGCACTTCGAAGCCGATGTTCGAGACTGCCAGATGCCCGGAGTCGTAGCGCTTGGACACGGCGGTCAGCTCGATCATGACGCCGCCTGCGCCCTGCCGTATCCGTCCTGCCAGGAGGTGAGCCGTCTCCCGGTCGCTGTCAGGAGCCAATCCGTGAGCTTTCCTAGCACTCCGAAGAGGACGATCGAGGCGATGATCAGAGAAGTGCGGCCGCTCTGCTGACCGTCGATCAGCAGGTAGCCAAGCCCTTCAGGAGCACCGAGGAACTCGGCGGCGACAACGAACATCCATCCCAGCCCCAGGCCGTTGCGGAGACCGACGAGATAGGCGGGGAGGGACGCCGGGAACAGGATTCTCCGCACCAACTTCGGGGTTCCGAAGCCGTACGATCTCCCCACCTCGACCAATCCTCGGTCAACCGAGGCGATGGACGCGGAGAGTGTGAGATACACCGGGAAGAACACCCCGAGGGCGATCATCAGCACCTTGGAGGTTTCGAAGATCCCGAACCAGAGAAGGAACAGCGGGGTCCAGGCGATGGACGGGATGTTGCGCAATGCCTGGAGGGTGGGGTCGAACAGGGTGTCGAAGCGGCGCCACACACCGGTGGCGGCACCGAGCAGCGTCCCGGCGGTCGCACCGAGGACGAACCCCAGGGTCACTCGCCGCGTTGTGGCAACCACGTGTTTCCAGAGGTCACCGCTGGCGGCCAGATCGGCGATCGTGTTCCAGATCTCAGACGGTGGGGGAAGCGCCCGTGTGGAGATCAAGCCGAGCCGCGCCCCCAGCTCCCAGGCAGCCACGATCGCCACCGGCACCACGAGACCGAGGAGCCAGCCCGGGGCTCGTCTGCGTTGGGCCGCTTCCGGCCCGGGATCGGTTCGACCCCGGACCGGAAGCGATGCCAGCTCGGTCATCCCGTCTCGCCCAGTTCCTGGGTGAACCCGTCATCGAGAAGGGAGTCGACGGTCGCCTCGACGTCGACTCCGCCTTCGATCACCTGGGACTCCTGCAGCGCGAGCCCGGCACCCAGGATGGTCTCCAGTTGCTCCACCCCGATGGCCGGAGTGGTGAAGTCGGTGCGCTCCAACTGCCGCTGCGCGACTTCGAGCGAGAGACCCGCCTCCTCGGCCAGGATCCCGGCCAGCTCATCAGGGTTTTCCAGTGCCCACTGGCGACCCCGCTCGTAGGCGGTGATCACAGCAGCCACCACCTCGGGGTGCTCGGTGGCGAACTCCTCGTCGACGTTGAGCACACCCCAGGTGTTGAGCTCGGGCGCCCGATAGAAGAGCGTGGCTCCCTGCTCCAGCTCGGCTTCGGCCATCATCGGGTCGAGCCCGGCCCAGGCGTCGACATCACCGCTGATGAGGGCGTTGCGCCCGTCGGCATGCTGCAACAGCACCAAATTGACGTCGCTCTCACTCAGCCCGTGGTCGGCCAGGGCCCGGAGCAGGAAGATGTAAGGGTCGGTCCCTTTGGTCACAGCCACCGTCTTCCCCTCCAGATCGTCCACCGAGTCGATCCCGCTGCCTTCCAGGGTCACCAGCGCGGTCCACTCCGGGCGGGAATAGGAGTACACCGACTTGATCGGGCTCCCGTTGACCTTGGCCAGCAACGCGGCGGCACCCGCTGTCGATCCGAACTGGATGCTCCCGGCGTTGAGGAACTCGATCGCCTTGTTGCTCCCTGCGGATTGGACCCAATTCACGGTGACCTCGTCGCCGAGGGCTTCCTCGATCCAGCCGTTGTCCTTGAGCACGAGGCTCACCGGGTTGTAGTACGCCCAGTCCAGGGTCACCTCCTCGACCGAAGCCGATTCGGGGGACCCACCGCAGGAAGCCAGGATCGCTCCGGCGAGAAGGAAGGTGAACAGGGATCGGGCGATGTCGGGTGGTCGTTTGAGTTTCGACGAGCCGGCGCGGCGGCTCGTGATGTGTGAAGTCACGAGAGACACTCCTTGATGTGGATATCGGTGGCGACGCCGGGTGGTCCCTGGCTCTCGGGTGGTGGCGTCTAGGAGTGCTTGCGACGAGCGTCGGCACCCGGGCGGGTCACCCGAGAGCGCCGACACATCTCTGGAAGGAGATAGAAGCTCATCACGAAGCGGGCACCATAGACAAAGGGAATGGATCGTCCCAATCCCACCCTGAGCTCAGGCTGCTCGGGTGTCCTGGTCAGGCGGCCGGCAGTCGCTCGGTGGACCTGGCTGGCCCGACCCGGACTCAAACGGATGCCGGGGCCTGTTCGCGAGTCTCGAGGTCGCCCAAGGACTCGGCCACCACCACCAGGTCATCGCCGGGCTCGAGGCGAAATCCGGGCTCGAGATTGGTATGCGTGGACCCGTTTCGGGTCACTGCCAGCAGGGTCGCTCGATGGTCGGCTCGCAGCTTCGCCGAAGCCTGATCCACGTCCATCCCGGCCAGACCTTCAGGTATCTGCACCCGGTAGAGCTCCGAGCCCTCCCCACCGGACACGATGTCGGTCACCAGCTCCGAAAGCCCGGGGTACATGGCGGACCGGGCCAACAAGTGGGCGGACAGCTTGGACGTGACCATGATCTCGTTGACGTTGGCGCGGCGGAAATGAGGGACATGGTCGGGGTTGTTGACCTCGACCACGGTCCGCACCTCGGGTGCGATGGACTCGATGGCGAGGACCGCCAGAATCGAGGACATGTCCGCCTGATCTGATCCGTCGATAGGGCAGATGATGGCGGCCGCCGCGTTCTCGATCCCGGCGCGTCGCAGATCGGATTCATGGCTGATGCTGCCCCGCACGAAGTAGACCTGCTCGGGAGCCGGGCTGCGCTCGGCGTCGTGAAGCAGCACGATCTTGGTGCCGTACTCGTCCTTGCCCAGTTCGGCGATCAGGTCCCGTGCGGTTGCATTCCAGCCACACACCACGATGTGATCCCGATATCCGGCAGCTCCCATTCCCTGTCCCTCCTTGAGCAAGAAGTCGATCACGAACCCGACCAAAGCGCCGGTGATGGTGGCGACTATCGCCACCCCGAACAGTCCAAGTAGCCAGCCCACTGCCCAGCCAACTGGGCCGGCGACAAACCCTCCTTCGCCAAGGCCGAGCACGGTCGCCCCCGCCCAGTAGAACGACCGGCCGAGCTGTGTCAACGAGCGGTCGGTCTCTGCCATCCAGACCACGACGGTGGCGAGGCCGAGGACGGCCCCGAGCCCGGCCGCCAGGGAGACGAAGAAGCGCCGATCCACCTTCTCCCCGACTCTCCTCACGTGCCAACTCACCCGACGCAAGAACGGGGAGTCGAACAGTGCCCGGAAGCGGTTGACCATCTTGCCGCGAAGTTAGTAGGGGAGCTGCGTCCATCTCTGGTCCCGACCGGTAAATCTCGCCGGTAGTCGCGACAGGTTTTCTAAGGTCTCCACTGCCCCGTCCCCGCCATGTTGATCGCACGCGACCTCCGCATCGAAGCCGGCCCCCGCACCTTGATCGAGGGGGCCTCCTTCAGCGTGCAATCAGGCGACCGCATCGGGCTGGTAGGGCGCAACGGGGCGGGCAAGACGACGCTGATGAAGGTCCTGACCGGAGAGGTGACGCCGTCCGAAGGGTCGGTGCTCCGCTCCGGCACCATCGGATACTTCTCCCAAGAAGCGGCGCTCCCCGAGCTGGAGCACTCGGACGCCACCGCCCTGGAGCGGATCCTCATGGCCCGGGACATCGGTGCGATGCAGCGCCGTATCGAAGAGGCCCGCATGCGTCTCCACGACCTCAGCGGTGAGGAGAGGGACCGCGGCATCGCCCGGTTCGGTCGCCTCCACGACGAATTCGAGGCCAAGGGTGGGTTTGTCGCCGAGGCTCACGCAAAGCGAATGGCGGCGTCCCTGGGAATCGGCCAGCAAGAGCTCGACCAGCCGGTGGTGACTATGTCCGGTGGCCAACGGAGGCGGGTCGAGCTGGCGCGGATCCTCTTTGCCGAGACCGATGTCCTGCTCCTCGACGAGCCCACCAACCATCTGGACCTCGACGCCAAATCCTGGCTGATCGAATGGCTCACCACCTACCGCGGGGGCATGTTGGTGATCTCCCACGACTTGCCGCTCCTCGATGAGGCGATCACCTCGGTCCTGGCCCTGGAGCACGGAGAGGTAGAGGCCTATCGGGGCAACTACTCCCATTATCTGCTGGAACGAGATCGCCGCCGGGAGCGCAAGGAGAGGGAGCGGCGTCACCAGGACGAGGCCATCGCCAGGCTCGAGGAGAACATACGGCGCTTCAAGGGGACCACCGAGAAGATGGCCAAGGTGGCGCGGTCCTGGGAGACCCGTGTCGACCGGATGAAGCGCGATCTGGTGCAGATTCAGAAGTCGGGAAAATCGGTGAAGGTAGCCTTCCCCCAGCCGGAGAAATCGGGCAGGGTGCCCCTGTCCGCATTCGGCCTCGCCAAGTCATTCGGGGACAACCTGGTCTTCGTCGACGTCGAGTTCGCCGTGGAGCGGGGGGAGCGGATGTTGCTCATCGGCCTCAATGGGGCGGGCAAGACCACGCTTCTCAGGATCCTGGCCGGGGTAGAGACCCCGGATCTGGGCCAGGTCGACCACGGCCACAACACGACCCTCGGCTACTACGCCCAGGAGCACGAGCAGATCTCGGCCGAAATGACCGTGATCGACCACATGCGAGGCGTGGCCGATCTCCCGGATCAGACGGTGCGCTCACTCCTCGGCCATTTCCTGCTGGCGGACAAGGTGGATCAGGATGCGGCGTCGCTCTCAGGCGGAGAGAAGACCAAACTCGCCCTGGCGATGCTCGTGGCCTCGAGGCCCAATGTCCTGCTTCTCGATGAACCGACCAACAACCTGGATCCCCAGGCCAAGGAGGCGCTTCTGGACGCCCTCAGCCTGTACCAGGGCACGATCGTCCTGGTCAGCCACGACACCGACTTCGTGGCACAACTTCTCCCAGACCGGGCGGTGCTGATGCCGGACGGCGAGATGCGCTTCTTCGACGAGGCTCTGCTCGACCTGGTGGCCCTGGCATGAGCGCCGCGATGCGGAACCGTTGGGCCTCTCCAGCCATCTAATCGCCATGAGGAAGATGCTCACGGTCCTGATGCTGATGGCCCTGGTCGCCGCCTGCGGCGGCGCCGATCTCGGAGCCGGGGGCACCGAGCCCACCTCCACATCCTCCACGCTCGGCTCCGACGAGCCTGTCGATTCCGGTGGGGACGAGCCGATCAGCGAGCCCCTGCCCCCGGGGCAGGTGCCAAACCCGCGGCCTCCGATCGATGGCAGCACCCACGGTGAGGTGTGGATCACGAGTACCGACCTCCTGATCATGGAGAGCTTCCCGATCCAGGTCAGCCTGCAGGTCGAGGGGGAGAAGCCGACTCCGTGTCATGAGATCTTCTGGACTGCGGAGGACACCGGCGAGGCCATCGAGATCACCATGATCTCCCAGGTCAACAGTGATCAGGCCTGCACCCAGGTCATCGAGCCTTTCATGATCTCGGTGCCCCTGGGGAGCTGGGCCGAGGAGTCACGTGATGTGATCCTCAACGGCGAGCCGGCGGGCTCCTTCGACAGTTGACGCGGCACCGCTGACCTGACAAACGAACGTTCGTTTGTTAATGTGGAGGGATGACGCCCGAGGAACGGTTCGACGCGCTGGTCGGCGACGAGGAGAAGATCGAACCTGCCGACTGGATGCCAGAGGGCTATCGGAGCACCCTGATCCGTCAGATCGCCCAGCATGCCCACTCCGAGATCATCGGGATGCAGCCCGAGGGAAACTGGATAAGCCGGGCTCCGACCCTGTACCGGAAGGCGATCCTCATGGCCAAGGTCCAGGACGAGGCGGGCCACGGGCTCTACCTGTACTCCGCGGCCGAGACCCTTGGGGTGCGCCGAGACGATCTCCAGCAGCTGCTCCACCAGGGCAAGCACAAGTACTCCTCGATCTTCAATTACCCCACGCTGAGCTGGGCCGACATGGGCACCATCGGCTGGCTGGTCGACGGGGCCGCGATCACCAACCAGGTGATGCTCACCCGCTGTTCCTATGGGCCCTATGCCCGGGGGATGGTCCGCATCTGCAAGGAAGAGTCGTTTCATCAGCGCCAGGGATACGAGTCGTTGATCAGGCTGTGCGCGGGGAGCGCGGAGCAGAGGGCCATGGCCCAGGACGCCCTGAACCGCTGGTGGTGGCCATCGTTGATGATGTTCGGCCCCCATGACACCGATTCGACGCACACCGAACAATCGATGCGGTGGAAGATCAAGCGGGTGTCCAACGACGATCTCCGCCAGCAGTTCGTCGACATGACCGTGCCTCAGGCCGATTACCTGGGGCTTCAGATCCCTGACTCGGAGCTGCGATGGAACGAGGCGAGGAGCCACTACGACTTCGGGGAGATCGACTGGGACGAGTTCTGGGCGGTGGTGAAGGGTGACGGACCGATGAGCCGGGAGCGGATCGCGCACAAAGTGACCGCCTGGGACGACGGAGCCTGGGTCCGGGAGGCGGCGTCGGCCCACGCCGCGAAATCACAACGAGGGGCGGCGTGAGGAGGATGACATGACCTACGAAGTCCCGATCGCGCCCGGTGAGAGCGCCGAGCTGGAGACCGAGGTCGAGGGAGGCTCCGGTGGATGGCGGCTGTGGGAGGTGTTCGTGCGGGCGAGGCGTGGGATCTCCCACGTCCACATCGGGAGCCTTCATGCCCCCGATCCGGAGACCGCCCTCCAGAGCGCCCGTGACGTCTACACCCGGCGTGGGGAAGGGGTGAGCCTCTGGGTGGTTCCCAGCGCCGAGATCCACGCCTTCGAGCCCGGCGATGCCGCCGAGTACGTCGAGGCCAACGAGAAGGACTACCGGCTGGCGACCAGCTACGACATCCCCGACGAAGTGGGGCACATGTGACCCGATCGGCCCCCACCGGGACTCCTGCGGTCGACCTCGACGACCGGTTCACCATGCTCCTCGCCCACGCCGACGACAACATGGTCCTTGCCCAGCGCCTCGGGGAGTGGATCTCACGAGCACCCGAGCTTGAAGAGGACATCGCGCTGGGCAACATGGCCCTCGACCATCTCGGAGTGGCTCGCGCCCTGTACACACTGGCCGGCCGGGTCGAGGGGCTCGGCCATGACGAAGACGACCTGGCGATGCTCCGCGACGAGCGCCAGTTCCTCAACCTCTTGCTCGTGGAACAGCCAAACGGGGATTTCGCCCACACCATGGTCCGCCAGGCCCTCTTCGACGGGTACCAGCTCCTGCTCTGGGAGAGGCTTGCCAGGGACGCCGACCCCGAGTTGGCGGGGATCGCGGGCAAGGCCCTGAAGGAGGCGCGCTATCACTTCCGTCACTCGTCTTCATGGGTGATCCGGCTCGGCGATGGGACCGTGGAGTCACACCGGCGGTGTCAGGCGGCTCTAGACGAGCTCTGGCGATACACCGATGAGCTGTTCCTCGATGGCGCGGTCACCGATCGCGGGCCGTGGGATGCCATGATCGGGGGAGTGCTCGCCGAGGCCGGGCTCGAGATTCCCGACGAGCGATTCCAGCGGGACGGTGGTCGGCTCGGCTTCCACAGCGAGCACCTCGGGTTGCTCCTCGCCGAGATGCAATGGATGCAGCGGTCCTACCCGGGCCTGGAGTGGTGATGGCCGCCACGCTGCTCGAGGTGGATCGCGCCCTCGCCGCGGTTGGTGCGGTTGTCGACCCCGAGATCCCGATTCTCACCATCGCCGACCTCGGCATCCTCCGCGACGTCGTCGTGGAAGATGGCCGGCTGCTGGTCACGATCACACCGACCTATTCGGGGTGCCCCGCCATGCGGGAGATCGGGTCGGACGTGGAAAGCGCAGCCCGCGCCGCCGGGTTCGCCGACGTTGAGGTTCGAGTGGTGCACGACCCGCCCTGGACCACCGATTGGATCTCACCCGAGGGGAGGCACGCCCTTGCCGGGTTCGGGATCGCGCCGCCAACCCCCCTCGACGAGGTCATTTGCCCTCGATGTGCCGGCTCGTCGCGCGTCGTCTCCCGGTTCGGGTCGACGGCATGCAAGTCACTCATGGTGTGCACCTCCTGCGGGGAGCCGTTCGACCACTTCAAGGAGCATTGAGGTGCCGGCCCCGGTCCAGTTCCACGACCTCGAGGTCCTCGAGGTGGAGCCGCTGACCGAGGAGGCGGTCGCGGTGACCTTGGTCGTCCCGCCCCGGCTTCGATCCGAATTCGGATATCTGCCCGGGCAACACGTGACTCTGAGGGCGACGGTGGACGGGGAGGACCTGCGTCGCTCCTACTCGATCTGTGCCAACGCCACCCAGGGCGGGCTCCGGGTCGGCATCAAGAGGCTTCCCGGGGGGGCATTCTCCACCTGGGCCACCACCCGACTTCGGGCTGGGGACTTGCTCGGTGTGACGCCACCGGTCGGGGAGTTCACAATCGAGCCCGATCCCGCGAGCAACAAGCACAGGGTCGCCATCGTTGCCGGGTCCGGGATCACCCCCGTGCTCTCCCTGTTGGCGACGACTCTCGAAGCCGAGCCCGCATCCCACTGGACGGTGATCTTCGGCAATAGGACTGCTGGGAGCGTGATGTTCCTCGACGAGTTAGAGGGCCTCAAGGACCGATATCCCGATCGACTCCAGCTGTTCCATCTGATGAGCCGTGAGGGCGCCGACCTCCCGTTGCTCTCGGGTCGGATCGACGATGAGAAGATCAGGCAGATTCACGACCGGCTCCTGGGTGAGGACGAGATCGACGAGTGGTTCCTCTGTGGGCCGTTTGAGATGGTGGCGATGGCCCGGGCCACCCTCAAAGACATCGGTGTGGAAGAAGAGCGGATACGCGACGAGCTGTTCTTCGCGGGTCCGCTGGACCCGGCCGATCTCCCACCGGAACCGCCACCCGGCGAGGGAACGGTCCAGCTCTCGGTGATCCTCGATGGGAGAGCCGTGGAGACCAGGATGAGCCCGGAGACTTCGATCCTCGACGCCGCGCTGAGGGTCCGCCCCGAGCTGCCCTTCTCCTGCAAAGGGGGGATGTGCGCGAGTTGCAAAGGCCGGATCGAAGTCGGCGAGGTCGCGATGAACAAGAACTACGCCCTGGTGGAATCCGAGGTCGACGCCGGGTACGTGCTCACCTGCCAGTCCCATCCGGTCACCGGCCATGTCGTCGTCCGGTACGACCACCGTTGATGGTCACCACCCGCAACACCCGCGACGACGTCGTCACCGCCGCGGGGCGACTGTTCGCGGAGCGCGGCTACCAGGGGACCTCGATGCGGGACCTGGGCCGGGAGCTAGGCCTGCTCGGCTCGTCCCTCTATGCCCATGTCGAGTCGAAACAGGATCTCCTGGTCGAGGTGGTCGAAGAGGGATCTCGGCTGTTTCGCGCCTCTGCGGAGGAAGCGATGGCGGAGGGCGGGTCTCCCTCCGACCGCATGGCCCGGCTCATCGCAGGCCACGTGGGCGTGGTGCTGGCGAATCGCGACGTCGTGCGAACCTTTCTCAACGAGGCCAGGATGCTCGACGACGCCCACCGGCGACGGGTGATCGCCGCCCGAGACTCCTACGAGGATGTGTTCCGCGAGGTTATCGGCGCCGGTGTAGCCGACGGCTCATTCCGCCCCGATGCCGACCCCAAGTTGAGCTCCATCTTCGTCCTCTCGACCCTCAACGCCATCGAGCGCTGGTACCGGCCCGATGGAGAAGCCGGGCCCGACGAGTTGGTCGCTCGCCTGACCCGGTTCCTCCTGGGTGCCCTCAGCCGCTGACCGGCCCGACTGCCGCATCTGGAGCCTTTGGCGAACGTGAGATGAACCAGGCGTAGACCGCGGACATGATGGCGATGAGGGCGATCAGCACCACTCCCTGTCGCAGAGAGGACAAGACCCCTGAGATGATCTGACCGGCGGCTTCGGCCTCTTCAGGATCGACGATTGCGTCCACGATGCCGTTCTGCACCCAGGACACCGACAAGAGGGCGACCACGATCGCGACCACCACTCCGATGGCGAGGTGGATCGCGGTTCGGGGCCGGTTCGGCGAGACCAGCAGGGTCACGGCGAGGAGGATCACTGCGAGGGAGATCAGCGCCCACATCATTCGATCGAGGCTCACGACACCGTCCTGGAGCTGGTTGAGCTGATCCTCGGTCATCAGGTTGAGCTGTCCGAAGTCATCCGGAAGGCTGGTGTTGAGCGCTTCCTCGAGCTGAGTCCGGGCCTCCTGGACCCGATCTGAGAGCCTGTCTGGAAGGTTGACCTCGCTGCCCAGGCCGCTGAGATCGGGGAGGACCCGCCTGATCACCTCGCCAACGAGGGGGATGGTGTTCAGCGTGACTTCCCCATCGGCCACCGAGACGTTGGGGATCTGCTCCATGTCACCACGAGCCAGCGCGATCACTCCGGCATGAGCCCTCCGTACCAAGGCGGGGACAGCTGCCCGGAATTCCTCTGAGCTGATGAAGCCCTCGATTCGGGCTGTGATCCGATCCTCGAGCCCCGAAGATAGGGTCGGTGCCAGGTCTTCGAGTGCTGGACGGTCGACCGACTCCAGGATTCCCCGACCTCGGTCGCCGATATCGAGGGCATCGAGCAGGGCACCGAACAGGAAGTCGTCGAGTTGGGCCAGGGCGGTCGAGATCCTTGTCTCGAGGTCGAGGGCTTCCACCGCCTGCGCACCGACCCGCTCGCCTACCGCGTCATACAGGGCGGGGTCGTCGAGCGCCGGCCCAACCGTCACCATGAAGTTGTCCGTGTCGAGCACGGCGTTGTGGGCCCAGACACCTATGGCCGCGAGCACGATGCTCAGCGAAGTGAGCACCACGAGGATCACGGCCAGGACTCCACGCCATCGTGGTGCTATCGCCGGTCCTTCATTGGCGTCGGTCGGCGGGGTATCAGTCGTGGTCATCTCTCCTCGTTGGTGGGAACGGTGCGACTCTACGTCCGGGTGACCGGAGGCGACTCAGGCGGCCGGTTATCTGCCGACTTTCGGCATTCGGCGCGACATTCGATGCGACCAAAGCCGCTGTGTGTAGGTTGACCAGGTCGGACATCGGACAGGAAGGACCAACAATGTCTCATTCATCGGGTGCCGGGTATGACAGCCCGCCGGGACTGGCAATCGGGGCGATCATGTTCGCCGGGATCATGATGGCGATGAGCGGGATCTTCTCCGCCATCTCCGGACTTTTCGCCCTCGTCAAGGACGATTTCTACGTGGCGTTGCCCAATTACATAGTCGAGATCGACCCCACCACATGGGGGTACATCCATCTCGGCCTGGGGATCCTGGTCGCATTCGCCGGGTTCGCCGTGATAAGTGGGGCGACCTGGGCCCGCGTGATCGGGATCATCCTCGCCGTGCTCAGCGCCATCGCCAACTTCGCCTTCATCCCCTACTACCCCCTGTGGTCGATCGTCGTGATCGCCATCGACGTCATAGTGATCTGGGCGCTGGCGGTACATGGCCGGGCGATGCAGGGAGCCTGAGCCTCCAAGGTCCGGTAAGGGGGCGCCTCGGCGCCCCCTGATCATGCGCCTGCCTCACCGCCGTTGGCGGAGGCTTTCCCCCCGTTGGCGGATGCATCCTTCACGGTCCACGTGCCGTGGCTGGCGATCAGCTTCGCTAGGTCTCCCGTGCCGAACTTCTCCCTGGCCGTCGCCAGCTGCTGATCCATCTGCTCCTCGTAGGTAGGACGCTTCACGCTGCGGAAGATGCCCAGGGGCGTGGGCCCATAGGGCCCATGTGAGATCCGGCTCAGACTGAAGGCGATCGACGGATCGGGTCGCGTCGGGTCGTGGACAAGGATCGCACCCGGGTCAACCGTGGAGCTGTCGACAACCGTGGCCTGACCGTCTCGAAGCACCACTGCCTTGGCGCCCTCGTCGAAGACGATCGGCTTTCCAGGCTCCAGGTCGATCCGGTTGTGCACCCGCTCTTCCTTGCCGGTCAACTGGATGAACGCCTTGTCGTTGAAGACATTGCAGTTCTGGTAGATCTCGATGAATGCCGAGCCCTTGTGCTCGTAGGCAGCCTCCAGGATCGCATTGGTGTGCGTGCGATCCATGTCGAGGGTGCGGGCGACGAAGGTCGCCTCTGCCCCGAGGGCCAGCGACACCGGGTTGAACGGATAGTCGATCGAACCGAACGGAGTCGACTTGGTGTTCTTCCCCGGCTCGGAGGTCGGTGAGTACTGGCCTTTGGTGAGCCCATAGATCTGGTTGTTGAACAAGAGGATCTTCAGGTTGATGTTTCGGCGAAGGGCGTGGATCAGATGGTTGCCGCCGATGGACAAGCCGTCACCATCACCGGTGATCACCCACACCGAGAGGTCGGGGCGGGTGGTGGCTACTCCAGAGGCGATCGCAGGCGCTCGGCCGTGGATCGAGTGCATCCCGTAGGTGCTCATGTAGTAAGGGAATCTCGAGGCACACCCGATGCCCGAGATGAAGACGAACTCCTCACGGGGGCGGCCCAGCCCGGCCAGGAACTGCTGCACCGAGGCCAGGATCGTGTAGTCACCACAGCCAGGGCACCAACGGACCTCCTGGTCGGTCTGGAAGTCGGAGCGGGTGTAGGTCGGGGCGGTCACTTGATCATCTCCAGGATCTTCTCTTCGATCTCCGATACCTTGAACGGCTCGCCGGCGACCTTGTTCAAGCCCTTTACGTCGAGCAGGAACTCGGCGCGGATCACCCTTCGCAACTGGCCGGTGTTGAGCTCGGGGATCAGCACATGCTCGTAGCCGCGAAGCACGTCACCCAGGTTCGTGGGCAGCGGATTGAGGTATTTCAGGTGGGCGGTGGCGACCTTCTTCCCTGCGAGCCGGACCCGTCGCGCCGCGGCCCGGATCGATCCGTACGTGGATCCCCAGCCCAGCACCAGGATCGAGGCGTCCTCATCCCCATTGACCTCCACCAGTGGGATGTCGTTGGCGATGTTGGCCACCTTCCATGCCCGGGTATCGGTCATCAGTTGGTGGTTCGCCGGCTCGTAGGACACGTTGCCGGTGATCGCCTCCTTCTCCAGCCCTCCGATCCGGTGCTCGAGGCCCGGGGTCCCGGGGACCGCCCAGGGGCGGGCGAAGGTGTCGATGTCCCTCATATAGGGGAGGAAGGTCCCATCTGGCCCGTTGGGGTACTTGGCGAACTCGACGGGGATCGGGGCCAGGCTGTCGACATCGGGGATCTTCCATGGCTCGGAGCCGTTGGCGATCTGGTTGTCGCTGAGCAGCAGGACCGGTGTCATGTACTTGAGGGCGATTCGGGCCGCCTCGAGCGCCATCTCGAAGGCGTCGCTCGGGGAGGCGGCGGCAATCACCGGGATCGGGGACTCCCCGTGGCGGCCATACAGCGAGAAGAGCAGGTCGGATTGCTCCGGCTTGGTGGGGAGCCCCGTCGAAGGACCGCCCCGTTGCACGTTGATCACGATCAACGGGAGCTCGATCATGAACGCCAAGGAGATCGACTCGCTCTTGAGCGCGATTCCCGGGCCCGAGGATCCGGTCACCGCCAGATTGCCGGCGAAGGCGGCACCGATGGCGGTGCCGACTCCCGCGATCTCATCCTCCGCCTGGAATGTCCGGACTCCGAAGTTCTTGTGGCGTGCCAACTCGTGGAGGATGTCCGACGCCGGGGTGATCGGGTATGTCCCGTAGAACAGGGGCAGGCCGGAGAGCCGGGAGGCTGCGATGAGGCCCCAGGCCAGTGCCGAGTTCCCGTTGATGTTGGTGTAGGTCCCGGGCTCCAGTTTCGCCGGCTTGACGACGAAGGTGGTCTTGGCCGCTTCAGTTGCCTCGCCGAACGTGTACCCGGCCTGGAAGGCGGCGATGTTGGCGTTGGCCACCTCGGGTGTCTTGGCGAACTTCTTGCGCGCCCATTCGATCGTGGGCTCGGTGGGGCGGTGGAAGAGCCAGGCGAGGAGCCCGAGGGCGAAGAAGTTCTTGGAGCGAAGGACGCTCCGCCCGCTGACGCCGGAGTCCTTCACGGCCTCCTTGGTCAATTCGTCCATGGGAACCTTGATCACACGGAACCCGTCGAGCGTCCCGTCCTCGAGAGGGTTGGCGTCGTAGCCGGCCTTGTCCAGGTTCCGCTCGTCGAAGGCGTCGGTGTTCACGATCAGGGTCCCGCCCTGACGCAGGTCCTTGAGGTTCTTCTTGAGTGCCGCCGGGTTCATCGCGACCAGGCAGTCGGGTTGGTCCCCGGCCGTCAGGATGTCGAAATCGGCGATCTGGACCTGAAAGCTCGACACTCCGGGAAGGGTCCCGGCGGGGGCGCGGATTTCGGCAGGGAACGACGGCAGAGTCGCCAGGTCGTTCCCGAAGAGGGCACTGGCGTCCGTGAATCTGGATCCGGCTACTTGCATTCCGTCGCCGGAGTCTCCGGCGAATCTGATGACTACTTTGTCGAAGGTTTCGGTTTGGTCGGGTTCTGTGTCTGTTGTGGCAGTGACCTCAGCCACTTTCACTTCCTTGTTGGTTGTCAGAGCGCGCCTGCGCGCTTGTCATTCAACACCAAGCTCGGTTGAGAACGACCGCTTGTCGGTGGCTCGCTGGACCTATTTTATCCGCGGCCAGGGCTACCCCGATCCCACGGTCGCGGGGGCGAACCCCACGAGGCCGTGCGACTCGAGCTCGCGGCCGAAGCCGATCAATCCCGCCTCGGATCCCATCCTTCCGATCGCCTGGAGAGAAGGCGCAGGCCCGGGCTCACCAGCCAGGGGAAGTGCCATGGCGGGATGCAATGCATGGTTCACGATCGCTGTGAACCAGGAGAGGACGGTCCGGTAATGAAGGCCTCCGATCATGTCCTCACCGATCTCCTTCCGCATCGCGGGCACGGTGGGTGTGAGCAGGAGGTCCACCGTCTCGAAGGCATCCGCGAACCGATCCCGAATCATCAGCTGCCACTCCCGCCCACGCGTGATCTCCTCTGGAGTCACCGCGGCGCAGTCGAGGAGCCGAGCCCTGACGTCTTCGCCATAGGGCCGGCCCGCCTCGAGGTATCCGGCGTGGACTGCGTTCACCTCCTCGGCGATGGCGAAGATCACCTCACGCCCGGGGACCACGTCGGGCATGGTGATCGGGTGCACCACATGGCCCAGGTCGGCCAGCTCGGTGATGACCCTGTTGAATGAGGCGTCCACGCCCCCCTCCATCGGCGCCTGGTCATACCAGGGCTGCGGTATGCCGAGTCGGAGCCGCCCGGGGGCGGGCTCGGGCGTGACGTCGCCTGACATTGCCCGATAGGCGAGGTCGATGTTCTCCACGGAGTTGGCCAGAGGCCCGACGGTGTCGATAGATGGGACCAGCGGGAACACCCCGTCGAGGGGGATGCGACCGAAAGAGACCTTCAGGCCATAGCAGCCGCAAAGCGCCGCGGGAACCCGGACCGATCCACCGGTATCGGTTCCGATGGCGATCTGTGTGAGCCCTGCCCCCACTGCTGCCCCCGAGCCACCGGACGACCCGCCAGGGGAGGTCGCGGTGTCCCACGGGTTGTGGACCGACCCGAAGTGTGGGTTTTCGCTGGAGAATCCGAACGCGAACTCGTGTAGACCGGTGCGGCCGATGACGACGGCTCCCGCCTCCTCGAGTCGCTGCACCGCGGGAGCAGTGTCTATGGCCATGAGCCGGTAGAACGCCGACCCGCAGGTGGTGACTCGGTCCTCGTGGTCCACGATGTCCTTGAGGCCGAGCGGAATGCCGGCGAGCGGACCGGCATCGCCGGCACTCTCCATGAGGCGATCGATGTCGGCGGCCCGGGCCAGGGCCCGCTCGTCGTCGATCAAGATGAAGGCGTTGAGTGTCTCCTGGGAATCGCGGGCCAGCCGCAATGACTCGCCGACTCGATCCACGGCCGACACTCCGGACACGGAGTTGAACCTAATCCAGGGGAGTGTGCCCGGCCCTACTCGTAGCTGAGGCCGCCGGTGTCGGGCACGAGCGAGATCCAAACCTGTCCCGGTGGCACCGCGATCGTGTTGCCGTCGGCGTCGGTGAGGGTGTACCACTCGGTCTCCACGTCCCTTGTCCAGGTCCCTTCCACCACCTTGCCGTCGGCGAAGACCCAGGCCTGGCCGGACCCGACTGTGTGCGAGCTGGGCAAACCGTTGTTCGAGTACTGCTCGGACTCGAGCCCGATCAGCACCGGGAACCCGATTCGACCCTCGGTGCCGTCCTCGTCGCGCCAGCCCGACTCCTGGCCGTCCGTGGTGCGAAGCCAGGTCTTGGTGGGCGGGTCCCAGGTCCAGTCGACGTCGGTTCCCCTGAAGTCGATGTGAACTGCGCTCGCCGGCGCGGCATCAGGAGGCATCGCCCCGAACTCCCAGATCGGCCCGGTTGGGGGGAGGTCCTGGAACTCCCTGGCATCGGCGTCGGCACGCAGACCGTCCGTGGTGGTGTACAGGTTGTGCGGTGCCCGTCGGAACCCGACGCGGAATGCGGCCGGGGTGGTCTCGGTGAGCAGGTTGATGTCCATGGACCGAATCATGTTCTGTACCCAGCCCTGGGCCCCGGAGATGGCGAAGGTCGGTTGGTTGAGGGCGGTGAGCAGGGTGGCGTCGGTCGGCCGGCCGGAGCGCATCGGGCCCAGGAATTCGGCGTCGGACTGCATCCACAAGGTGAGGAACCGTGTGATCCCCTCCACCCTGATCTCGAACACGGCGTCGGCCTTGTTGACACCGGAGTGGGGCCGAGCGTTCGGATGATTGTCGAGCTTGACCGCGAGCAGCCTCCGCTCGAGGAGCGTTGGGTCGGTGACCGGGAGCCCATTGATCGGGGAGAGGGCGGAGCCGACAGTCGTGGTGGTCTCCGATTCACTCGTCGTGGTCGCCAGGGTGGTGGTCGTTTCCGGTGTCGAAGTGGTTGTCGTGGTCTCGGATCCTGCCGCCGGAGAGCAGGCAGCCACAGCCAGTGCGAGCACGATGAACCTATTGAGGGTTGAACGCATTGGCGGCAGGGTATCCCCGATGCCGCCTAAACCGTTAACACTCCCCCGGTGACCGCGAGGTTGGGCAGAGCCTCCTGATGCTCATCTAGCACCACAGCGAGCTCGATCCCATCCGAGTTGGAGCGCAGGACATAGAGAGCATCGATGTTGACTCCGGCGTCGGCGATAGCCCTCGTGAGACGCGCCAACTCCCCGGGGCGATGGGGGAGGTGGGCGGTCAGCACCATGTGCTCTTCTGAGTTGAGCGCGGCCTCGTCGAGCACCCTTCTCGTTGTGGGCGCGTCATCGACGATCAAGCGGACCGTGCCTTCGCCATTCGTGCCGTAGGCGGCGAGGGCCTCGATGTTGACTCCGAACCCGGCGAGCGCCTCGGTGAGGCTGGCCAGTCGCCCGGGCCGATTCTCCATGTGGACCTCGAACTCGGTCATGTTCCGGACTCTACGCGTCGTCGGAGGTCATGTGACCGGGAGCGCAGGCTCGGAGCGGCCGCGCCTCGAGAGATAGAGATGCCAGACCAGGCGAGCGGCCACCGCCCGAACCGGTCGCCACGGGGCGGAGATGATCTCGAGCTCGTCGGGCCCAGGCGCCTGATGGAGGCTGAGCGCTTCGGCGACTCCAACCTGGAGGGCCCGGTCGCCGACGGGGAACACGTCGGGCAGGAGCAGAGCCGAGAGCAGGTAGGCATCTGCGGTCCAGGAGCCGATCCCTCTCATCGCCAGCAAGCGGGCCCGTGCCTCATCTTCGTCCAGGCCCTCGAGGGCGGCGAGGTCGAGCGTCCCGGTCTCGACCGCCTCGGCGAGCGAGACCAGGTAGCCCGCTTTCTGCCTGGTCACGCCGATCGCCGTCAGCCCGGGCTCCCCGACGTCGAGCACGGATCCGGGGGTCACCTCGCCCACGAGCTCGATGAGCCGCCGGTACATTGCCGCCCCCGACTCGAGCGAGACCTGCTGCTCGAGGATGAGGAGCACCAGCGTCGGGAAGCCCTCCTCGCGCTGCCAGAAGACCGGAAGCCCCCAATCTTCGATGATTGCGCTCAACCCCGGGTCCTCCTCAGCGAGCATCCGTGCCCCTTCGCCGAAGGTGATGGCATCGAGGTGAGTGACCCGCCGCCAGAGATCCTGCAGCGGGACCGGGCCCAGGCTCCTGGAGTCGGCCCGGGTCGCCGCGGCATTGTCCGACAGCACCCATGCCTCGTCGAGGCTGAGCCGCCGGTCTCCGACCGCCTCTCCGGGTCCGGCGACCATTCGCTTCACCAGCCAGAAATCCGGGCGCCCGGGATGAGGGAATGCCACAACCTCCCCGGCCTGGGGTTGGATGGAGTCGGTAGCGACGAATTCGTCGCCCGGGAGGAGGGTCGGCAGCATCGATGATTCGGCTACGCGAAACCGGCGCATGGGCATGATCGCCCGAGGGTATGGTCGGAAGCACAGACCGGACAACCAAGGAGTGTCAATGCGCCGGGTAACCGTTGCCCATGCACACTGTGACCTGTTCTGCGGGGTCTACGACCCGGCCCAGGCCAAGATCGAGGCGATGTCAGTGCTGAAGATCGCCGAGAAGTACGCCGAGTCGAGCGACGATGTGTTCAAGGCTCGCGCCATCGCTCTCAAGGAGGAGCGAGCCGAGGACGTCAAACACCATCTGATGGTGCTCTGGGTGGACTTCTTCACCGCCGACCACCGCAAGGAGTTTCCCGACCTCGACGATCTCTTCTGGAGGGCGATCCATCAGGCGGGCGACGCCAAGAAGTCGGTCGATCCCGAAGACGGGAGGAAGCTGATCGCGCTGATCGACGAGATCGCCGAAATCTTCTGGCGGACCGAGAAGGCCAAGGGGATGGGGGTTTACCCGCCCGCCTGATCGCTTTCCGGTTTGGAGGCTCGTTTGAGGATCGATCCCGCCCTGGCCTTGGCGCTGTCGACGATGCGCCGGGCCCAGAGGAATTCGTAGCCGAGCAGAGTCAGCCCGCCGAAGATTGTGAGCACTCCGGGTCCGGGGAGCACCAGCATCGCGACACCGGCGATGATGAGTGTGAAGCCACCCACGACATTGGCTACCCGCCTCATGAGCTGAAACGTACCCGCGACCGGGGTTTGTGTGGATCGGGATTCACCCTGATTCGACCCCGACGCCCGTTCCCGGGTTTCGGTCAGTCGAGGGCGTCCGGCTCCAGCTTGGAGAAAAGAGGCCGGATCTCGCCCAACGGTGAGCCGGCTTCGACCGGCGGTCGGCGCCAGCCGTCGAGCTCCACGGGGCCGCCCAGCATCGCCCCCACCACCGGGGTGGTGAAGGGGAGATAGGGGGAAAGGGCGACCCTGATCCCCGAAATGGCCTGGATAGCCGTCCATAGGATCGTCTCGGCACGTTCCCGGTCTTCCTTGACCGACTTCCATGGTGCGTTCGCATTGAGGTAGACGTTCACATCGGATGCGGCATCCATCGCGGCCCGCAGGCCGGCGCGAAGCTCGACCTTCTCGATATGGGCGCCGACGGCATCAATCGCCGCGTCGACCTTGGCCAACAGCTCGTCGTCGTCGGGGCTGGGCATCGAATGCGAGGGCACCTTGCCGTCGAAGTTGGCCGCAGTCAGTGAGAGCACCCGGTTGACGAGGTTGCCCCAGGTGGCGACCAGCTCGTCGTTCACCCTGCGGATGATCTCCTCGTCTCCGAGCTCGGTGTCGTTCTGCTCGGGGAGGACCGAGGCGATGGCGTACCGCAAAGGGTCGGGCTCCATGCGCTCGACGTACCACCCCATCGATCGCCCCACGCCACGGCTCGCCGAGGCCTTCTCGGAGCCAAAAGTCACGTACTGGTTGGCAGGGACATCCGTTGGGAGATCGAGGCCCCCATAGCCCATCAGCATGCCGGGCCAGATCACCGTGTGGAACGGGATGTTGTCTTTGCCAACGAAGTAGTAGGACTCGGCCTCAGGGTCCTCCCACCACAGCCGCCAGGCCTCGGGATCGCCTTTCAACTGGGCCCATTCCTTGGCCGCCGACAGGTAGCCGATCACTGCGTCGAACCAGACGTAGATGCGCTTCCCCGGGCCCAGATCATCGACGGGAACCTCCACTCCCCATTCGATATCGCGGGTGATGGCTCGATCGGGCAGGCCTTCATTGACCATCCCCAGCGCCCAATTCTTGACATGCCGGCGCCAGCCGGTCCGGGACTCCAGCCACTCGCGGAGCGGTTCTTGGAGCTTGGACAGCAGCAGGAAATAGTGCTCGGTGTCTCGAAGCACCGGGGCTGCGCCGCTGAGCCGCGAGCGGGGGTCGATGAGGTCGGTGGCGTCGAGGGTGCGCCCACAGTTCTCGCATTGGTCTCCGCGGGCTTCGGGATAGGCGCAGTGCGGGCAGGTGCCCTCCACATAGCGGTCCGGGAGGAAGCGCTGCGCTTCCGGATCGTAGAACTGTGCGGTCGTCTCTTTGGCCAGGTAGCCATGCTCGAGGAGGCGCAGGAAGACATCCTGGGTCACTGCGTGATGGTTGGGAGTGCCGGTCGATGTGTAGAGGTCCCATGAGATCCCGAGACCGTCCCAGTTCTCCAGGAATTCCGCGTGGTATCGATCCACGATCACCTGCGGTTCGACGTTCTCGTTGTCGGCGCGGACGGTGATCGGCGTTCCGTGGACGTCGGATCCCGAGACCATCAGGACCTGGTTGCCGGCCATGCGGTGATAGCGGGCGAAGATGTCCGCAGGCAGGTAGGCGCCGGCCAGGTGCCCGAGGTGGCGGGGACCCGATGCATAAGGCCATGCCACCGCAACGAGGATGTGACGGGTCATCGAGGCTGAGGGTAACGAGGGGCGGTCACCACGGATTCCTCATTGAGCAGTGACGATCCCCGGTTCAGGGACGTGCTTGGTGGCCCGCTCGGTGAGGATCACACCGCCCACGATGAGCGATGCGCCGGCGAGGACGGTGAGCGTGATGGTCTCGTTCAGGAAGATCACTGCCAAGACCACGGCGACCACCGGGACCAGGTACCCGGACACCCCGAGTCGCGACGCAGGGTTGATCTCGGCCGCAAACAGGAAGGCGGCGAAGGGCACGGCGGTGCCGAAGGAGCCGAGGACGGCGATCATCAGCCATGCCGATGGCTCGATCGCCCCGATGGTGCTCTCGCCGAGCACAGGCATGATCAGGACGAAGAGAACGGTTGCGGTGGCGAATTGCGGTATCACCAGGCCCTCGCCACCGACCTCGAGGGCGAACTTGCGGGTGAGGGCGGAACCGATCCCGGCGAGGACGACGCCGATCAGAGCGATCGTCACCCCGCGCCCCAGATTATCGACTCCAGTCATCGTCGCCCCCCCGATGCCGACCAGGACGGCGGTGCCCAACACCGAGACCAACAGCCCCGGGATCGACTTCGGGTTGAAGCGCTCGCCGGGCACCACGAAGTGTGCTGCCACGATGGTGGTCAGGGGTATCAGGGCGATCAGCAGCCCGCCGAGGCTCACAGGCACGTCTTCCAGGGCCAGCGTGAGCAGGGCGTTGGGGATGGTCATGGCGACGACTCCGAGGACGATCCCCCGGCGCCAGTGCTCCCGACCCAATCCACGCAGTGGTCTCCGGAGTAGCGAGACCACGAGGATGATGGCGAGGGCGATTCCAATCCGGAACGGGAGCAGCGTGAAGGTGGACACGCCGCTTTGCAGGATGGCCCGGGTGAGAACCGCCGACGAGCCCCAGCCGAGAGTCGCCAATACCAGTGGGGTCCACGGATTCATGAGCCGGGCACGCTAACCGTGGCCGGACTCGGGCTAAAAGATAGGCCCCGACCCGCCGATAACCTGATCACCATGAACAAGCGTCTCCTTTCTCTCCTCGCGGTGTGCGTGCTGACGGTCGCCGCTTGCGGTGATCCCGATCAGTCAGGGCCCACGACCCCGCTGGATGCTCCCGATACCGCCCTCCTCGCCTACTCGCTGGAGGCCGGCGACGAGTACCAATACGAGGTCGGTCTCGATCAGCACATCGAGGTCGAGGCCAGCGGCGAATCGTCCGCAATGGGTCAAGAGCTTCCGGGTTCCGCCTCGGTCGACATCTCCGGAACAGGCACATTCACGCACGCCGTGGCCGCAGGGCCGGAGGACGGGACCTATGAGATCCACATCACCGGGGACTTCCAGGACCTCTCGGTGACGGGCACCGTTGACGGAGAGCCCGTGGACAGCAGCGAGGTCCCTGACTTCGCAGCGATGGAGCCGATCGACGCCACCGTCGTGGTCGACGAGCAGGGCAATATCGTGAGCGTCGACGGGGAGGAAGTCGAAGACCCGATGGCAGGCCTCTTCGGAGACCTCGGCTCGATGTCCAGCCCGTCGGCCCCAGGGCTCAATCCGGGGCAGTTCTTCGGGCCCCTTTTCTCCGATGAGGAGGTGACCGTCGGCGACACCTGGTCCGATGAAGTCGAGACGCCGGGATTGGATGACGAGCCGATCGTCACCAGTGTCACCAACACGATCACCGGGATGGAAGAAGTCGACGGCGCCCAGGTCTACGTGATCGACACCGCAACCAGCACGTCACTGATCGAGTTCGATCTCGCGGAGTTCTTCCGCGGCATGTTCGGGGCATTTGCCCCCGAAGGCGCCACCGAGGAGCAGACTGCGGAGTTCGAAGAGACCCTGAGTCAGCTCCGGTTCTTGATGACCATCGACGACACCAGTTCTGAGGGGACTTCGCGTTTCGACCCCGAAGCCGGCCTGGTCCGTTCTACCGATATGGCAGCAGGGTCCCATATCACCATGGACATCCTCATCCCTGACGAGACGACCAACGAGATGGCCGGGTTCCAAATGGACATGACTCTGGACCAGCAGCTGACCTACGAGCTGCTCTCCGGCTCGAGCTCGTAAGGGCGCCCTCCCGGCCTCATCCGCGGGGTCACCCACGGGAGAGACCGGGCACCCCGGTACCATCACAGGGGTGACCCTGGCGCCCGCACGTACCTCGATCCTCCCCGATCGGATCACCACTCCCACGCTGCGTTCGTTCCTGCGCTCGGTCCCCTCGGTCGATGAGGTCGGTGCCCAGGAGCGGGTCGCCGCCCTCTCCACGCGTTCGATCAAGAAGGAGTCGAAGCGCTCTGCCCTCGACTTGATAATCCGGATGATGGACCTGACCACTCTCGAGGGGAAGGACACCGCGGGGAAGGTCGCTCAGATGTCGGCCAAGGCGATCCGGCCCGACCCCACCGACCCCTCGGTGCCTTCGGTGGCGGCGGTTTGCGTCTACCCGACGATGGTCAAATACGCCTTGGAGGCCACCGAGGGCTCATCGGTGAAGGTGGCCAGCGTCGCCACCTATTTCCCCTCGGGGTTGGTCGACACCGACCTCAAGGTGGAGGAAGCGTCCCGGGTGGTGAGGATGGGGGCCCATGAAGTGGACATGGTCATCGATCGTGGCGCCTTCCTCTGTGGCGAGTACTTCAAGGTCTTCGACGAGATCCGAAGGGTCAAGGACGCATGCGGTGACGCCCATCTCAAGGTGATCCTGGAGACCGGCGAGCTGGTGACCCTGGACAACGTCCGACAGGCCTCTCTGCTGGCGATGGTCGCGGGCGCCGACTTCATCAAGACATCGACCGGGAAGGTGCAACCGGCGGCCACTCTTCCGGTGACGCTCGTCATGTTGGAGGCGATCCGGGACTTCATGGACGCCACCGGGGTGATGGTTGGCATGAAGCCGGCCGGTGGGATCAGGACAGCAAAGGACGCTATCCGCTACCTGGTGGTGCTCAACGAGACGCTGGGTGAGCCCTGGATGACCCCAGACTGGTTCCGGCTCGGTGCCTCCACGTTGCTCAATGATGTCTTGATGCAGATTCGCTGGTTGAACACCGGCCGCTATTCGTCACCCGACTACTTCACCAAGGATTGACCGTGGCATCTGAGATCGCAACCACCACTCCCTTGCGTTGGGAATACGCCGGGTCTCGTGAGTCGGCCGACATCGCTGCTCTCGACGACCGGTACGGGCTCTTCATCGACGGCGAGTTCGTCGCACCCAAGTCGGGAAAGCACTTCCCGACAATCAACCCGGCCACCGAAGAGCCGTTGGCAGAGGTGGCCGAGGCGGGCGCCGAGGACGTCGATGACGCGGTGACCGCGGCTCGCCGAGCATTCGACAATGTGTGGGAGCCGATGGAGCCGTCGGAGCGGGCCAAGTACGTGTTCCGGATCGCCCGAATGATCCAGGAGCGGTCGCGGGAGCTGGCGGTGGTGGAGACCCTGGACGGGGGCAAGCCGATCAAGGAGGCGCGAGACGTCGACCTGCCCCTGGTGGCGGGCCATTTCTTCTACTACGCGGGTTGGGCTGACAAGCTGGAATACGCCTTCCCCGGGGTCCGGCCACGGCCACTCGGGGTGGCCGGTCAGGTGATCCCATGGAACTTCCCTTTGCTGATGCTCGCCTGGAAGGTGGCGCCGGCCCTGGCTGCCGGCAACACCGTCGTGCTCAAACCGGCGGAGACCACCCCGCTGACGGCCCTGATCGTTGCCCAGGTCGCTGCCGAGGCCGGCCTGCCCCCAGGGGTGCTCAACGTCGTCACCGGAGCCGGGGGCACCGGGGCGGCGGTGGTCGGGCATCCCGATGTCGACAAGGTCGCCTTCACCGGGTCCACTGCTGTTGGCAAATCGATCCAGAGCCAGCTCGTCGGTAGCCACAAGAAGCTGACATTGGAGCTCGGGGGCAAGGCGGCTCACGTGATCTTCGACGACGCCCCTCTCGATCAGGCGATCGAAGGGGTGATCAACGGGATCTTCTTCAACCAGGGCCATGTCTGTTGCGCCGGGAGCCGACTCCTCGTCCAGGAGAGCATTCACGACCGTTTCGTCGACAAGCTCAAGCGCCGATTGTCCACGCTGCGAGTTGGTGACCCAATGGACAAGAACACCGACGTCGGGGCGATAAACAGCCGTGCCCAGCTGGAGAAGATCAACGAGCTGGTCGAGGCAGGCCTGGATGAGGGCGCCGAGATGTTCCAGCCCGACTGCGTCCTCCCCGACCGAGGGTTCTTCTTCAAACCGACGCTGTTCACCAATGTCGCCCAGTCGCACCGGATCGCACAGGAGGAGATCTTTGGGCCTGTGCTCTCGATCCTCTCCTTCCGCACCCCGGAGGAGGCGGTGGAGAAGGCGAACAACACGCCGTATGGCCTCTCGGCCGGGGTATGGACATCGAAGGGCTCACGAATCCTGTGGATGGCCGACCGTCTCAAGGCGGGAGTGGTCTGGGCCAACACCTACAACAAGTTCGACCCCGCTTCGCCCTTCGGGGGCTACAAGGAGTCGGGCTTCGGCCGTGAGGGCGGCCGCCACGGCCTCCTCGCTTATCTCGATTGGGACGAGTCATGAGCCGGCTCGACGTCCGCAAGACCTACAAGCTCTACATAGGTGGCAGGTTTCCCCGCTCCGAGTCGGGACGGTCATACCCGGCATTGGCGGCCGACGGCGAAGTGCTGGCCCGAGTCGCCCAGGGAAGCCGCAAGGATCTTCGCGACGCGGTGCGGGTGGCCCGTGACGCGGGCCCGGGCTGGGCCGGGAGCAGCGGTTACAACCGGGGCCAGGTCCTGTACCGGGTCGCCGAGACATTGGAGGATCGGGGCGGGACCTTCGTGGAGCAGCTCCAGGCAGCCGGAGTCGGCAAGCGCGCGGCGGTTGCCGAGGTGGGCGCCGCGGTCGACCGTATGGTGTGGTACGCAGGATGGGCCGACAAGTTCGCCCAGATCTACGGCAACCTCAACCCGGTGGCCGGTCCCTTCTTCAACATCTCGGCGCCCGAGCCGACGGGGGTGGTCGGGGTCATCGCACCTGAAGAGCCCGCTCTGCTCGGCCTTGTCTCCGAGCTGGCCCCGGTGCTGGTGCCGGGGAACACCGTGGTGATCCTCGCCTCTGAGCGCATTCCAATGCCTGCGATCACGTTCACCGAGGTTCTCAACAGCTCGGATGTGCCGGGTGGAGTCGTCAACGTGCTCACCGGCCGCAAGGACGAGTTGATCCCCTGGCTCGCCGACCATATGGATGTCAATGCCATCGCTGCCGGTGGGGCCACATCCGAGCAGGCGAAACGGGTCCAGGAAGGGGCGGTGCACAACGTGAAGCGGGTGGTGATGCCGTCCGGGAACGGACCGGGCCAGAGCCCGTATCGCATCGCGGCGTTCACCGAGACCAAGACGGTCTGGCATCCCAAAGGTTTGTGACCCGGCTCGACTCCCTCACGTTCAGCTACCCCGAGGTGGGCGACACCCGGGTCCTCGGCGCTTCCGGCGCCGTCTTGGACGACCGCTACCGAGTCTTCGACGAAACATGGGTCGTGGGCAACGACCGATCCCAATTCGAGGCAGCGTCGGAGTGCCTGATGACCCTCGAAATGCACCGTGCGGCCGGGCTGGCAGTGGCGATGGGCCCAGACCTGGTCGAGGAGGGGTCTGCATTCAGACTCGGCATCGGCGTCGGCCCATTCCGGATCGAGGCTCCTTGCCGGGTGGTGTACACACTCGACGACACGGCAGACCGTTCTGGATTCGCCTACGGCACGCTGGTCGGGCACCCGGAGCGGGGCGAGGCGCGGTTCGAGCTCACCCATGACGAGGGGGAGCGCCAGGTCAGATTTCGCATCGCCACCTTCTCACGCCCTGAGTCCATCTTGGCCCGTCTCGGGGGTGGGGTGACGCGCTTCGTGCAACGTCAGGCCAACAAGCGATATCTCGCCGCGATCGAAGCCGCGTGCTCACCCCACGAGGCGGCGGCCTTGGATCGGCATTTTGCCCTCCGCCGGCTTCTGTTCGGGTTGGCCATGTCGGTTGCCGGGTTGTCCATTGCGATCTGGGGCATCTCCCGTCTAACGGGCCACCCGACCGCGCTCGGGATCGCCGCCGGCCTCATGCTGGCATTGATGCCGCTGGCTCTCCTGGCACGGATCGTGCCTTCGAGCCGCGCTGAGCTCGTCCGTACTCGCACCGGGCCCAAGCCGACCTTGAAGGACTGGTTGATCGCTGCGGCCTGGGTGATCACCTTCCTCGTCCTCATTTACACGGTTCCCCTCGCCTTGCTGGTCATGGCGGTCCCCGCCGCCCTTTCCACGCTGGCCGTCGGGATCCGGTTCGTGTGGCGCGGGGCAAAGGCGCTCCTGGTGGGGAAGGACGCCTGAGAGGCCAACGTGCCCCTCGCAGTGGTTTGCTCCCCCTCGTCGATGGGTAGAGCGGCCGAAACCCCAACCAAGGAGGTATTGCCTATGAGGTTCCGACGCGGACGTTTTGTGCTTGTCGCGTTGCTGACCTTGACGCTGTTGGCAAACCTGCCGGGCATAGCCCTGGCGGGAGACGACGAGAGCGAGGAGACCCCGGCCACCCCGCCACCACCACCCGTGACCGAAGTCACCTCGGTGCTTCCGGTCCTCGGCTCGGGGCTCACAGTTTCCCTCACCCGCGACGACGCCGGCACGATCACCCAGGTCGCCCTCGACCCGTCTGGGGCAACGACCGTCAAGGAGGGTGACCACAAGGTCGTATTCCTGTTGGCCGACGGCGACACCCAGGTGGTGGTGAAGTCGTTCTCCAAGGACAAAGGCGACGACGGCGACGAGCGGGCTGCCGGCGTCAAGACCACGGTCACCGCCGACGCCACAGCGGACGTGACCGGTGACGGATCGTGGTCCGCGGATGTCTTCGGCACCGGGGTGGTGACCATCCCCTACACCGTGTCGTGGGACGGGAACAGCCCGACGATCACCATCGGTGACATCGTCCTCCCCGCAGGCGTCACAGCCGAGATCGGGGAGCCCAAGATCAAGGTGACGGAGGAGAAGTCCAGGTACAAGATCAGCGTCAAGCTCTCCAACGGCGAGGATGACGCCAAGGTGGCGTTCCATGCCTCGTCTCGCCTCGATGACGACGGCGAGCTCAAGGTGAAGCTCGCGGTGACTCTCGACGCCAAGAGCCACGTCAGATGCTGGGACGACGACCGGCGCGATCGCGACGACCGGGATGACGACGATCGCGATCGCGGCGATGACGACGACGAGGTGGCCGCCGCCTCGGAGTCCGGCGATCGCTGGGACGACGACGATGATCGGGATCGCGGCCGAGGCGACGAAGACGATGATGACCGTGGACGCGGCGACGATGACGACGACGACCACGGCGGTGACAACGACGATGATGACTGAAACTGGTGGCTGAGCGTCACGGCTCCCATCACTCGAGTGGAGGGCCCACGAGGTGGGCCCTCCATCTCTCTTTGGCCCTGGCGCTGGCGGCGTGCGGAGGAGAGGCAGCCTCGGACATCAGCACCCCCTCCACGTTGCTGGCCGCCATACCCACCTCGACCTCGTCTCCGGGCTCCACCGTCGACGGTGCCACGACTCAGCCCGTCGACGTCCATGCCGTCTTCCAGCAGTCGTTGGGCTTGACCTCTGTCAACTACCGCTTCCAATCCGTGGTGTCGGTGAACGACACTCAGGTGACAACCATCCAGGGTGTCGTCGATGGGGAGTCGGTGGCGGCCACAGTGGCCGCGGGGACCTCCGAGGTGTCGTACATCCGCACCCCGGACGGGGAGTGGGTGACCGGTCCCGACGAGGAGTGGTCTGTGCTCGAGGGCGAGGCGCCAGTGGGGGCCCCTCTGGTCGGGCTCAGCGACGTCACCGGGCTGGCCCTCGAATCCACAGAGGGCAACAGTCGGGTGCTGCTGGCCACACTTGGCCCGGCGGCGGGCCCGGCTGCCGGGGCAAAGGTGACCATCACCCTGGTGGGGGGCATGATCTCCGAGATCCGCTATCAAGCAGCGTCTGGGTCCGACACCGCGACCGTGGTCACCTTGGTGACGGATGTTGGGTCCGCGGGCACGGTGACTGCACCCGCCGTCTAGAGACCCATCATCGGGTAACTATCAAACGGTGACACGTAAGTAAAGTCGCGTCATCGGTTGCCGATCTGTACAATGAGGGAAGCGGAAGGCGCTGGAATCGAACCAGATGCAGGACGCACCCAGGGCTTCTAAGGCCCGGTCCACCCACCAGGGTGGATTCACCTTCCGCATGGGGTCGAGCCGGGAAGATGGCCAGTCTTCCCGGCTCTGGTTCGTCGGGTGGTCCCCGGGGTTGGAATCCGGGCCGACTAGGTACCCGGGACTCTACAACTGCCCTATCCCGAGTGCAAGCTTCCCGCCGAGACAAACCCGCCGGGCTAAACCTTGACCCCGCGGAGCTAGGTCATTACGCTGCTCCACATGGCACGAAGTCCCGCATACCCAGGTATCGATCTGGAACAGGCCATCGAGGCGGTCCAGATCAT
>JBIOVB010000039.1:0-26986 GCA_044867525.1 Acidimicrobiia bacterium
TGTTGTCGAGCCTGGTGGCCACCTGACGGGCGAGGTCTTCGCTCGCCGTCCCGCGCCGACGGGCTAGACGGCGCATTGTGAAGCGCAAGCTCTCCAACTCGGCCAGGACTGGAGTTTCGGCACCGAGGTCGTGCAGTCGGTGCCGGCCGTTCCTCACCACCACCGCCCAAAGGCGGTCGTCCAGGGAGGCGAACTCGACGAGGGTGCCATGCCGGAGTGCACCGACAAGGTCGGGGCGTTCTTGGTTCCGCACGCCGAGTCCCTGTTGGGCTCGCGCTCGTGACCGGATGGCTTCCTGGAGAGACCTGGCCTCACGCGTCAGTGCGTCGGCAGACGACCCTTCTGCGGATCTGAGTTCGATCGAGACTCGCCGGAGTTCCGCTAAGTCGGCAGCTTGGCCGGCGTCGTCTGACGGGGAGACGGGAGGATGCCTCAGCGCCCGGGCGCGGGTGCGCTCCATCCATGCGAGGACCCGCCTTGGGTTACCGGAGCTGAACGCCAGGCGCAGCCCGACCTCACCCAGTGCGGCGCTGTGGCGTTCCACCCCGGCACGAATATCAGTGGCCCCCAATGCTCCTTGATATCTGTCTATCAAGCGCATCCCAGCTCGGGCAGCTGCATCGGCGCCCGAGGAGTCGCCGGACGCCTCTCTCGAGAGCGCATTGGCCAGCGAAGCCTGCAAGCGGACCTCTAGCGGGCCGGTCTTCTGACTTGCTACGCCTGCCAGATCCAACAATGCCTCATCGATCATGCCCAGTCTGAGTTCGATGAGACCCGCTACCAGACGGGCGTTGAGCGCGGGAATGAGCTGTCGCTCGGCTTCGAGAATCGAGGCGGTTTCCCTTGCCTCCGCCGTCAAGTCTGGGCTGGTGACACCCGATTGGAATCTGGCCTGAACACCAACTTGCCGGGCATTGGCCGCCCACACGAGCCGATCCTGTTCTCTGAACAGGTCACGCGCGACCTCCGACCACCCAAGGGCAAGGTCGGGAGCTCCGGCATGGAGCGCGGCTTGAGCGCCGACCAAGCGCGCTTCGGCTTCCTCCTGACCAAGACCCGCTTCGCGCATTCCGTCGGCGACCTCGACAGCCAGGTTCAACGCCTCCCTGAAAAGGCCGGCCGAGAGCAGCACCTCGATCCGGCTTACCTGAAGCTCGACGGGCGAACCCACGAGGTCAGCGAAACGTCGTTCGCTGTCCTCGAATAGGCGGAGAGCCTCGGGAATGTCGCCCGAGCGAGCCGCGACAATCCCCAGGTTGTGATCGACACTCGCAATGGAGCTCCTGAATTCGAGTTCCACCCATATGGCGCGTGCCTCCAAGAGATCGCGTTTGCTGGTGTTCAACTCCCCTCTCTCGATGCGCATCATGGCCATGTTCGTGAGCGTCAATGCCACAGAAACGTGATCTCCTGAGGCTCGAAACACTGGGAGAGCGCGCGAATAGCACTGCAGGGCAAGATCGCCCTGGCCCAACCGCTGCCTGATGATCCCCTCCTGGGACGCAATAGCAGCCTCGAGACGTCCCGACGTCCCTCGATATGAGTCGATCACGATTCGTAGAGCGCGATCGTTGTCACCGGCGATCGCAACTGAACCGGAGAGGGTCATCAGCGCCTCGGACCGGAGGGTGTCGTCAGGAACCTGCTGGGCTTCGATCACAGAGCGCTCTCCATAGGCGATCGATTCATCGACGGTGGCCGCCAGCCGGGCCGCGACCGACATACCCCTCAGAAGTATCGAACGGGTCCCATGATCGTCGACTGGGATCAAGTCGAGTAGGTGGCGCCCCACGGCTAGTGCTTGCTTAGGCTCGTCGCGGGCCTGATCGAGGACAGCTGATGCGGCCACGCGCAGGTCGTCCCTGCTTTTCACCACACGTCGGCTCCCCGCTGACCACTAGGTTTCGCCAGATTTTCTTGTATCAGAAACCCCGCCAACTTCTCTAACGATCGAAGCTACTTGGAGGTCCCAATGAGGACTCGTCTCTTCATTCTGTTGGTGGCCACGGTGTTACTCGGCACGGCCTGCACCGAAGGCGGTTCGGAGACGACCACAACCGAAGGCACAGAAACGACAGGGCCGACGTCGACTGAAGCGACGACCACCCAGCCGGCCACAACGACCACGGTGCAGGTGGGCTCTCTCCAAGAACCCCTGCCCGAGGTCCCCGCTGGCACTGTGTGCGCCTACCTGTCGGACTTCGTGGCGGTGCCACAGACCTTCAGCGGAGACGCTGGAGGCGCACTCGGCGACATCGATCCCACTCCGGCCACCGTAGTTCTGAGCGAGACCTCCGCTGCGGGTGAACAGGCACCCGATGAGGACATAGACACCTTCATCGGCGAGGCCGTCTCCTTCTTCAGGGTGGGACAGGATCCGTACCAGGTCGCCCTCGGCCTCCGGGACATGGAGATCCCCGCCTCACCAATCCACGTCGTCGGATTCAACAGCCACTACGGATACCAACCCGGAACCGACGCGAGCCCAATTCGGGACTTCGAATTGCTCGACGTTGCCTCCGACCTGGACGGACAGATCATCGGTGTCGTGGACTCAGGAATCGCTCTTCCTGAGGAGAACCGGCAAGGTCAGATCCCGGGTTGGTTCTATGGCCCGACGGGAGCAGACGATGAGCAGCGGTTCGTTCGATACGACGTCGACCTCGATTCTGAAGAGCTCTCCGGCGATTCCCCGGCAAGTCACGGCACCTTTATCTCGGGCCTCATCAGGCAGATCGCACCAGAGAAACAGGTGTCGTTCGCCGCAGCCAGACTGATCGATGCCGCACATGTCGCCACCCAGGGGGAATCCCTTCCGAGTGGTGTACCCCTCAGCGCCGAGGTTCAAGTCGCCGAGGCGATGACCCGGCTGACCAACCGTCATGCCTCCGACATTGAGACGATGAGGGCACTCAACCTCTCCCTGGGCACCTACGTTTGTGACCCAACTGGGGACAATGACGTCGTCACGTTGACCGAGATCTCGGCCGCATGGCTGGACTTCTTCCCACAGAGTCAGATCGTGGCCGCAGCCGGGAATGACCCTTATCGAGGCCCGATACTCCAGATTCGAGATGGTGAGTATGTGCCGTTCTACCCAGCGGCCCTGTTCAACGACCCTCAAGTCGCGTACTACGACCGAGTCTTGGGAGTGGCCGCCGTACACCGAGGGAACTCGGAAATCGTCGAGGGCACTGAGATTGTCTGGAACGATCAAAAGGAGCCGATTCCTGTCGAGACGCCCCCAGGAAGACCATGGGTGGATTTCGCCACGGCAGGATCCGATCTTGTGAATCTGTCCGGAGCAGTGACCGAGGATGCCGACGGCAACATCGTTCCGGTCTTGGTCTGCTGGAGTGGATCCTCGTTTGCCACCGCAGTGGCTTCGGCCCTGGTGGCGGCTAATGCCCCTGTCCCCGACGACTACGACCAAATACCTCGCCTTACGTTCGTCGAGACTGTGGGCACTGCTGCCGCCGCTGCCGCCCAGGTGACAACCACTGACGGTGATTCACTTGCACTCAGCGCAGGTTGCGTTCACGACGCGACCCCCGAGCCCTAAACCCGCCACACCTGGCTCGCACTATTTGACGAACCACGGCCTGCCACGACGAGGGCTTGCGACCACGACGCGGACCAGTGAGCTAGGTCTTGTCGCCGTCGGGAAGCACCAGCTCGACCAGCACTCGAACGATGCTGATGACCAAGGCCGCGAGGAACGTGGCCCAGAAGAAGCCGGTGGAGCTGATCCCGAGGTCGAGGCGCTCCGGCTCCCCCAGCCAAACCACCAATTGCAGAACGGCCGCATTGATGACCAGCAGGAATAGCCCGAGGGTGAGGACGATGAAGGGCAGGCTGAACAGCTTGAGGATCGGCTTGGCGATGGCGCCCACTGCCCACAGCAGCACCGTGAGCCCGAGGAATTCCCATATCGACCCTGTGAATTCGAAACCCGACACCAGCCTGGTCGCAGCCCAAAGCCCGGCCGCGGTGCTCAGCAAGCTGACAAACAGCTTCATCTGATCGCCTCCTGTCCGAGCAAGCTATACCAACGGCTGTGCAGGCAGGGGTCAATCGTGCCGGTAACGGAAGGTACGGCCGTCGTTCTCCACCCCGGCGGCCTGGGTGGAGCCCCCGGGCAGATAGAGGTTGCCACCGATCTCGACCAAAGGGTTCCCATGGATCCCGTACGGGAACGGATCCTGCACGGTCCACTCCCCATCACGAAACCGCTCCATGCTGTCGAGGGCGAGATTGGGGTCGAACACCTCCCCGCCCACCGCATAGATCGAGTCGTCGACGACGGTCGCCCCGAATCCAGATCGAGCCTCGTTGAACGCAGGCCCGGATCGCCATTCCCCGGTCGTGACCTCATATATCTCCGTCGTATCGAAGATCTCGCCCTCCCACCGCCCGGCCAGGGCCCAGATCTCGCCATCGAGCGCCACTGCGGCCAGATGCTCCCTCGGTGCCGATGGGTCGACGAGGGGCTCCCAGGTATCGGCCCCAGGGTCGTATCTGAAGAAGGCGCCGTGCGGCGTCCCGCCGACGACGTAGACGAACCCGTCGAGTACTACGGCGGCACCTGCGCCGACGGCGACCGGTACCGGTGCCCGATCCAGCCACTCCCCATCGACCAGTTCCCACACGGTGCTGGTCGGGTCGAATCCGGAAATCGAGTAGCCCCCGATCACGAAGAGGCGATCACCGACCACGGCCGCCATTCCGTGGTGCCGGGGCGCGGGCAGCACAGCCAGATCCCTCCAGGTGTCGGTTTGCGAGTCGTAGGCGCCCACGGTATCGGTGACGGTTTCGTCCCCGAGTCCGGACTCGACGAAGCCCCCGCTGACCACCATCTCGCCGCCGAGGACCACCGCGGGATGCTCACTGCGCGGCACCGGATCTGGGGCCACCTCGACCCAGCCCGCCTCGGGAATTGACGTCGAGCTCGAGAGAGTCGAGCCTGGGACAAACGTTGGGGCCGCTTCGTCGGCACCGGTGCACCCACCCACTACCAGAACCAGACCGGCGATCGCCCGTCTCATCGACTCGAATCTAGAGGCGGAGGACGATCGACCTCAGACCTGTTCCTTCTGCCGGGCGCGGTGGGCTGCCACGTTCTCCCGGGTCGTGCACTTGCCCGAGCAATGAAGACGGGAGTGGTTGCGTGAGGTGTCGACGAATACGTCCTCACAGGTCCCCGACGCGCAGATCCCGAACCGGTCGAAACCCCCCTCGATCATGGCGACGCTAAGCCCCATCGCCGTTATCGCCCCCAACCAGCGAGCCGGGCTTGCATCCCGGGACTCGAAATGAAGATGGGGGCCCTCGCCATGCACACTGAGCCGGGGAACTGCGTGGACATCGTTGAGGATTCCGTTGAGCACGGACGCCGCAGTGTCCTCGTCTTGTGCCTGGAACACCTCGCGGAGCCGGGTGCGCAGGGCGCGCACCTCGTGCAGGTCTCGTTCGGTCGGCTCCCAACCCGGGCTGCACCAGTCCTGGTTCTCGTGGGTGTCGATGAATCGGGCCACATCCCCTGGCGTCTGCAAGCCCTCCGCGCCGTCGGCAGTGTCGAAGGTGTTGACCAGGTCCACTGCCAGATCGACGGGATGATCGTTGTAATGCGAAAAATCCATTTGGAGCCTTACTGAGAAGTATCTATCCTGTAAGGAACGAAGTCATAATAGCCCACTACAGAACGATCAGCCAGACATGGATATTTCAGAGACGGCCACCACGCTCCCTACTCCCTCCCGAGGGAAAGTGGTGGCCGCTCTGATAGCCGTCTATTTCATCTGGGGCTCGACCTACCTCGGCCTGGTCTTCGGCTTGGAAGGCTTTCCTCCGTTCCTGCTCAACGGGATCCGGTTCTTGATAGCCGGCGGGATCATGTTCGCCATTCTGAAGGCCCGCGGGGCGACCACGCCCACTCCTCGCCAATGGCGGAATATGGTCGCATTGGGGATCCCGTTGTTCGTCGGAGGGCTGAGCCTGGTGACCTTTGCCGAAGACCTCGGTGTCGGATCCGGAGTGACTGCCACCGCGATCGCGATGACGCCGGTGTGGGCCGCCCTATGGAGCGGGCTCTTCGGGCAATGGCCGGTTCGCAGGGAGTGGATCGGGCTGATCGTCGGCCTCCTGGGCGTTCTCGTCCTCGCTCAGGAGGGCGACTTCCGTTCCAGTGCTCTCGGCACGCTGCTGGTGGTGATCTCCCCCATCTTCTGGTCCTTTGGCACGGTGTGGGGCCCGCGCCTCGACCTCCCAAAGGGCCTGGTCGCACCCGCCGGCCAACTGCTGTCGGGAGGGGTTGTGATGGTCCTTCTCGGGCTGCTCCGCGGTGAGCGCATCGCCGAGACCCCACCCACCAGCGCCTTGATCGCCATGACCTACCTGATCCTGTTCGGCTCGATCGTCGCCTTCACCGCCTACTTCTTCCTCATCCGCCACGTGCGCCCCGGTCTGGCCACCAGCTACGCCTACGTCAACCCGGTGGTGGCGGTGGTCCTCGGGCTGACACTGGGCGCAGAAGTGATAACCGGGCCGATCTTCATCGCCCTTCCCCTGATCCTGCTCGGAGTAGGACTGGTCGCAACTGCGCACACGAGCTTCCGGTCCGGGAACCGTGTTCCCGACACCCCGCTCGAGGAAGCCGCCTAGCCCGCTCGACCGCTACTCCGCGCTATGTCGTAGTGGAGAATCAGGAAGGTGACCCCGCCCAGCGAGAATCGTTGCTCGGTCTTGAGGTCTCCATCGACCAAGAAGACTCTGATCTCCTCACCGAAGCTGGACAACCGCAACGTGGTGAGGTCGCCACCAGGATCGACATATGAGAGGTAATGGCCGGCAGGGCCGCTGACAGTCTGCGAAAGAAGCGACAGCCCACCAGCCTCATCGTTTTGCGGCCGCAGTGTCGCGGTGAAACTCCCCGATGGGAGTGGAAAACCGACAGCGACGAAATTGGCCCCATCTATCCCGACCACGGTGTAGATCCCGACATAGATCGGCTGTCCGTCCTGATAGGCGCGGACCCAGGCTCGTACGTCAGCCACCCCGTCATCGTCGACATCCAGGGTGTCGATCCAGGAGATCACTCCTCGTTGCACCTCCTCGATCTCGAATGGCGCATTGGCCTGACCGAGGGGACGGGCAACGGTCTCCCGGTATAGGCGGTAAGGAAGCCTCATCCACCATTTCCATTCCGGGACGATCGAGAGTGTGAACCGGCTGGTGTGCTCGTAGAACTCCCGGATCAGGGGATCCACGGCGGCAGCCTCGAAGCCCCGGCCCGTGAGATGGTCGAGGCTGGCCAGGATGCCGATGTCTTGGGGTTGGTGCCGGAAACGGGCGCCCACTGTGATCGCATATCGCTCCAGGTAGTCGACACCGACATGCTTGCCGGCCTCGGCGAACGGGACCACGAACGGAAGCTGGTCGGGTGCCACCTGCTCACCCATCACCTTGATCTGATCCCGACCTCGCCACAGGAAGGCGGCGGACAATCGATAGACCACTACGGTGGCTGCGGCCACCCAGGCCCATCCGACCGCGGGTGCCCAGGCTTGGAACCCGATTCCGACCAGTGCTCCGACTCCGATGCCGAGCAGCACTTTGCGCGGCCGCAGACCGGCAACGCCGACGATGGTGCCAATGATCACTCCCGGCACCCACAAGGACCAGTCGGGGAGCATGAGCTCGAGTAGCCAGCCCAGGATCGCCATCAGAAAGGCCGCGGATGCGATCCGCATTGCGAGCGGCTGGGGCCGTCCGGCCGTGCGAGTGGCGTCGGCCCAGGCCGAGAGCAGCCCTAAGACAACCGCTCCGATCGCCGCCCCCAACGGCCACCCACCCCCGGGTAGGGAGGAGCTCAGCGCTGCTCCTCCGGCGGCTCCGATGAGGGCACCGGTGAGGCCGGCTCCGATGATCTGGCTCGCAGATCTGCTCACCGTTCGAATCTAGGTATCAGCCACATCCCGAGAGCTCGCCCTCGTGACCCGACAGAGAGGAGGAGGCCCTGCCCACGCCAGCACGGCAGGCTAGAAAGCAGGTCGTGAGCAAACACGTCGACGAGAAGGCTCTCGAATCCGGCCAGGCGATGATCGAGGCCGAGCATTACGACCAGGCCATCCGCCATTTCGAAGCTCTGGCGTCGGAGCATCCCGGCGACCCGCGCGTGCTTCTCCACCTTGCCGGAGCCTACGACTCTGCCGGCAGGGAGGAGCAGGCGGTGGCGCCGTACCGGGCGGCCCTGGCAGGTGAGCTCGGCGAAGAGGAGACCCTCCGCGCCCGAATCCAACTCGCCAGCACCCTCCGCAACCTCGACCAGGACCAAGAGGCAGTCGAAATCCTCACCCAGCTGTGTGCCGAGCATCCCGAACATCGGGCCGGCCGCGCCTTCCTTGCCTTGGCTCTGACCAGTGCCGGGATGGCAGAGACCGCGGTGGCCGAGTTGCTCGACCTGTTGCTCACCAGCCCGGGGCCGGTGGAGTCCTACAACCGGTCACTCCGCTGGTACACCGACGATCTGCGTCGTAAGGGCAGGCCCTGACCCACATCAGACGTTGACCGGCTCCGGTTGTGCGTCGACGTCGATGTGACCCTCCACGGACACGTTCGGGATCCACTCCAACCATTTCGGGAAGTACCAGTTCCAGTCGCCAAGCAGCTTCATGGACGCCGGGACCAGGATCGATCGAACCACGGTGGCATCGAGAAGCACAGCGATTGCCAGGCCGAACCCCAATTGCTGGAATGAGACGAGGCGCCCGGCGGCGAAACCCGCGAAGACCGCAACCATGATCACGGCAGCACCGGTTATGAGCGACCCCGTGGTGCGGAGGCCGAATGCCACCGAATCTGTGTTCTTCCTCGTTTGGTCATAGCGCTCTTTGATCCTGGACAGCAAGAAGACGTGGTAGTCCATGGAAAGCCCGAACAGAACCGAGAACAGCATCAGCGGTAGCCAGGCCTCGATGACCTCCACCTGCTCGAACCCGAGAAACTCGCCGATGCTCTTCATCCACTCCGGCCCGGCATCGGTCTGGAACATGGCAACTACCAGGCCATAGGCCGCACCCACCGAGAGCAGGTTCATGAGGATCGCCTTGGCCGGGATCACGATGGAGCGGAAAGCGACGAGCAAGAGAAGGAAGCTGAGACCGAGCACGACTGCGAACACGATCGGGGTGTACTGATCGATCTGGTTGAGTAGATCGACGGTGATTGCGGTCTCCCCGCCGACGAAGATTTCTGTGCCCGGGACCGCAGCGGTGGGAGCGATGTCGGAACGAAGGTTTCGCACCGCGTCCTGAGAGGCGATCGAGTTGACGTCGCCCAGCAGCTGCACCGAGACTAGGGACAACGTCTCGGTGGAGGCCGGATCGACGGTGAACGCGCCGTATCCGCCGTCAGCAGCGATGCCGGCCTGGAGCGACTCCAGCGCCGCCGCGGCGTCACCACCGGTGACCACGACCTCCACGGGCGAGGTGAGCCCGCCGGAGAACTCGGTGGCCAGGATCTCGAAGGCTTCCTTGGATTCGAGGCCATCGGGAAGAGTGGAGACCCCGTTGAGCCCTCCGTGCATCGAGAACATGCTGGTGGCAGCCAGAAGGAGCAGACCCGCCGAGAGAACCAGGCTGATCACGGGCCGCCCCATCACCGCCCTGGTCCAGCGCTCCCAGAATCGCCCGGTTTCGTCCGGTGCTCGCCGACGCCGGACGCGCAACGCGTCGACCCGATCACCCATCAAGGCCAGGACCGCTGGAAGCAGAGTCATGGAGGCAATGACCGCCACAATCACCACCAGGATGGCCCCGATCCCGAGGGCTCGGAACAAGGTGTTGGGAAGGATGAGCATGCCGATCAGGGCCAGAACCACGGTGAGCCCCGAAAAGAACACGGCCCTGGTTGCAGTGGCTCCGGCGCGCTCGATGGCGACGAGCTTCTCGAACCCGTGGCCGCGCTCCTCCCGATACCGGGAGACGATGAACAGCGAATAGTCGATGCCCACCGCCAGCCCGATCATCGTGATCATGTTGGTGATGAAGAAGCTGAGGTCGAAGAGCTGGCCGACGAGGGCCGCCAACCCCATGGCGATGGCGATGGCGACAACGGCGAGGATGATCGGGATCACGCCGGCGACCACCGAGCCAAAGACCCAGATCAGGACCACGAGGGCGACCCCGATCCCGATGGTCTCCCCCAGCCTCAGGTCCTCTTCGGCGATCTGGTTGAAATCGTTCATGAGGGTGGCAGGGCCGGCCACGAGCGCTCTGATCCCCTCCGGAGCCTGCACCCCGGCAACGGTCTCGTGCAGCAGCTCGGCGTGGTCACCGATCAGGTCGGTGTCGTCGCTGGCGATCACCACCGGCAGGAGCGCCGAGTGGCCGGAGTCGGATACGGGACCGGTTTCGTCCAGGTAGGAGCCAACGCCGCCTATGACATCGGGGCCGAGGTCAGTGATCGATGCCTGCAGCTCGGTGACGTAGGCGACGTATTCGGGGTCTCCCACATTGGCGGTCTCGGAGGTGACCACCACGAACTCGGTATCCGGGGTCTCCCCTCTCAGCTCGGTGACGAGATCGGCTGCGATCAGCGATTCGGGCTCGTCGGTGAAGGTGATCGAAGTGGTGAGTGCCCCGGCGAGCAGCTGGGAGGACACGATCCCGGCAGTCACCAGCAGGACCACCCAGATGAGCACCGTCCTCCACGGTCGTCTTGCACTCGCCTTGGCCAGAGTTTCGGTCCCCAGTGACATCTCGTCTCCTTGACTGCGATCGTCGATGACCTACACTGTAAGTGTACGGTGTAAGCCCTGTCAAGGTATGCTCTGTCCAGGTAAGCCCTGTCCAGGAGAGCCCTGTCCAGGAGAACCCTTCTCCTCCGCCCTCCATCGGGAGCAGTCGTGACTTACGATGTAGACATGTCGATGACCGACACCCGCATCCCATTGACCAGGGAGCGGATCATCGATGCCGCGGTCCTGTTTGCCGACACCAATGGCATCGATGAGCTGTCGATGCGCAGGCTCGGGGCCGAGCTCGGGGTGGAGGCGATGTCGCTGTACAACCACGTCGCCAACAAGGACGAGATCCTGGACGGGATGATCGACAGGGTTTTTTCATCGGTGCCGCTCCCCGATCCTGATGACGACTGGCGGATCTCGATACCGAAGACCGGGCTCGCCGCCATGGAGCAGTTCACGGCCCACCCCTGGATCGTGAGTCTCCTCATGCAACGGGGGAACTACGGGAACGCCTCCCTGACGTTCATGAACCAAGTGCTGGGAATCCTCCGCAGTGCCGGATTCGATGACGAAGAGACCCATCACGCGTGGCAGATGCTCGCCTCCCACACCATGGGCTACGCCTTCCAATCCGCCTCCGGGCCGCCGCACTCCAAAGAGTTCGAAGGGCGTGAGCAGGAGCTGGCCCGGCTCGGAGACCTCTACCCCCACGTCGCGGCACTGGCTCCGCTACTCGCCGGATGCGAGTTCGAGGAGGAATACGGGTATGGGTTGGAGATCATCATTCGCGGGCTCGAAGCCCGCCTCGGCTCCGGCTAGCGCCAGTCGACCAACGCCACCTGCACCGGCTCCGCGATTCCCTTCAATTCGACGGTGCGGGGCTCCGAGGTGGCCACCTGCAACTTGTCGGCGGCATCGAGTGTCACTTGGGTGACGGCGATCTCCTCGCCACGGGCAACGGCTCCAACCCGTGCGGCGGCATGGACGCCCTGGCCCCGATAGTCGACGCCGTCGCGCGTCACTTCGGCGTGATGAATCCCGATCCGCACCGAGAGAGCGAAACCGGTATCACGACGATGCTCAGCCAGTTTTCGCTGCACTGACACGGCGGCAGCGACCGCGTCGGAGGGCTGGTCGAAGGCGACGAAGAACCCGTCCCCGGTGTGGCTCACAACCTCGCCTCGATGGCCGGCAAACAATGAGCGCAGCTCTCGATCGTGCCACTGCAGCAGATCCTCCCATGCCGCGTCGCCGATCAGCCCCATGAGATCTGTGGAGGTGACGATGTCGGTGAACATCAAAGTCTTCGTGACACGGGTTCGCTCCGCCTCGACGACCCTGGATTCGTAGAGAAGCTCTTCCACCCTCTTCAGGTCGGGCGCAGCACCGAGGCGCATGAATGTCGATCGCGCCGCTCCCAACTCCATCCGCGCTGACCCCAGGTCTCCCGCCGCCGCCCTCGCCTGGCCGAGCAGCATCCGAGCACGGGCGGTCTCATAGGGGAAGTCGACATCTTTCCAACGCCTCCACGCCTGTTCCAGCAGCTCGCCGGATTCGTCGGGCTCGCCCTGATGCAGGGCGAGCTCACCCTTGGCGGCGAGCAGCGCTGCTTCGAATGCAGGACGCTCGAACTCGCGTGTGATGATCTCCAGTTCATCGATCGCGGTTCGGGCAGTCTCCAGGTCATCCCTGGCGATCGCAACCTCCACCTGGGCCGGGAGGAGCCCGGCTCGGGTCAACAGGTTGCCCCCCGCCTGCTTCAAAGCACGGGCCAGCGAAGCTGCAGCCTCGTCAGCATCGCCCCGGGCCAGCATCAACAATGCGAGACCGGGGTGAGGGCTGTTCCCGCTCTCGTAGGTCATGAAGAACGCCTCCTCGGCACCTACCAAGTCTCCGGTTCGGAACCTGACTTCACCGATCTCGTAGTAGGCGATGCCAACCCCGTCGAGGATGTGGTAGCGCTCGAGCTCCTCACATGCAGCACGAGCATCGCTTTCTGCCTCCGTCCAGTTTCCATGCAGTCGCTTCAACTCGGCTCGGTGCACGGAACAGACACCGGTGTATCCGGTCACCGAGTTTCGGATCATCCAGCGATCTGCTTCCTCCGTCCACTCCCCCGCCCGTCCGAAGTCGGCCATGGCGCGACATGCGGAGATGGTCTGGCAATAGATGTCGCTCGCGGTTCGAAGGTTGACCGTGCCCGAAACCGCAGCAGCGGTGGCCTCGTCCATGAGTGCCAGGCCCTCTCGCCAATGTCCGCTGGATATCAGCGCCACGCCCTTGAGCGCCAGCGCCTGGGACTCTGCATCCCGGCTCCCCAACCGTCGAGCGATGGCCAGGGTCTCGTCGGCCAGATCAACGGTGAGCGTCACGTCACCGTCGATGTAGAGGGCTCTGCTCATCTCCAAGACTTTGAGACGGGCATGTACCGCGGACTCAGGCTCTCCCTCCAGCAGACGCTGCGTATGCGCCACCCAGCCGGCCATGATCGATCCCGCGTTGCGTCGGGCAGCGAGATATGCGAGCAGAGCGGCCACGCCCGCCGCCTCGGTTCGTGATCCCTGATCCACGTAGCCCGAAAAGGCCCGCTCCAGGACTTCGACCGTCTCATCGGGCTCTCCCGCCCACCAGGCTGCCTCAGCGAGGAGCTCGAGATCCATCGGGGAGAGTTGATCCTGCTTGTCGACGTCGTGAAAGGCCTCGACCGCCTCCATCCAGGAGCGACGTTCAACGGCTTTTCTCGCGACATCGACGGTTTGGGTCAAGGCACCTCCACCCCGTGGAGTCCGGATTCTATTTGACCGCGTCCCGTGCCGTCACCGGTATGTTCAGAACATGCCGGTTCTGCTGGCCAATCCCTACCGGTCGACGGGTCTGCCCGGGCTCGATCTCCCCGCGCTCGGTGTCGATCCATCGCCAGCTCTCCAGCTCTTGAGTCGTTGCACCAGTGCCGCCGTAACTCCACTGGTCGATGCCCAGCCCCTGGCCGACCGTCTTGGCGTCGACCGACTCTGGGTCAAGGACGAGTCGCAGCGAATGGGATTGGGCAGCTTCAAGGCCCTGGGTGCGGCCTACGTGATCGCGGCGGAAGCGGAGCGCCGGCTGGGTGGCGAGCCCTGGCCGGACGACGTCGGCAACATTCTCTCTGATCTGACGTACGTGACGGCAAGCGCCGGGAACCACGGGATGTCGGTTGCCGCTGGGGCCAAGGTCTTCGGCGCGACATCGTTCGTGGTACTCGCCGAGGCCGTTCCCGAGGCCTTCGCCAGCCGTCTCCGAGCACTTGAGGCCGGAGTGGTTCGATCCGGCTCCGACTACGAGGAGAGCGTGGAGCACGCCAAGGGTCTGGCCTCGGAGCGTGGATGGTCTCTCCTTTCCGACTCCTCATGGCCCGGGTACACCGAGATCCCCCGAAAGGTCATGGAGGGGTATCTGGTGATGGGCGCCGAGGCAGCCGACCAGGTGGAGGCGATCGCCGACCCGCCGACCCACATCTTCATCCAAGCGGGTGTCGGCGGGATGGCCGCCTCCATCGCCGCCTACGCGCGGCATCGCTGGGGGGATCAACCGATCGTCGTGGTCGTCGAGCCGGATCGGGCGGCATGTCTGATGGCGAGCGTTCGGGCGGGACGGGCAATCCGCTCCGATGGGCCGGCGTCGAACATGGGTCGCCTCGACGCCAAGGAGCCTTCACTGCTCGCGCTGGATGCCCTGGCGCTGGACGCCGACTTCTTCACCACCATCGCCGACGAAGAGGCGGCGGAGACAGTGGCGGTCCTCGTCGACCACGGGCTTCGTTCCACACCTTCAGGAGTGGCGGGCGTGAGCGCAGTTCATCACGCTGGCGGGATGCGCACCGACCTCGAGCTCGACGCGACCAGTCGGGTCCTGGCCTTCCTCACCGAGGGCGCGGAGGGGGCATCATGAAACCGGCGTACGATCTGGTGATGACCAAGAGTGAGCTACAGGGCTGGCTCGACCGCTACGTCCGAGCCTGGCGGGCGAACACAGCCGACTCCATCGAGGAGCTGTTCACCGAGGATGCCGTGTATCGATGGCATCCCTACGACAAAGGCGACGCCATGGTCACCGGTCGGGACGGCATCGTCGCCGCCTGGCTGGAAGACCAGGACGATCCCGACGCCTGGGAGGCGGTCTACGAGGCTTGGGCGGTCGATGGCGATCGAGGGGTGGGTATTGGAACCAGTCGGTATCTCGCTAACTCAGACGATCCGGAGCGCACCTACCACAACTGCTTCTTGATGGAGTTCGCCGGCGACGGACGGTGCTCGGAGTTCACCGAGTATTTCATGCTTCAACCGTGACTCAGGCTGCCATCGGCGCCCCCACCCAAGCCCACCGCCCCCGACTCGTCATGCCGGAGCCAGATCGCGATCCCGGCCATGATCGGTGCCAGTAGCAGCAGGACCATGGTGGTGAGGACCACCTTTGCCCCCCAAGTGGTTCGTCCCACGATCAGCATCGCCACCGCGCTCAACACCAAGATCCGCTCTGCCTTGAGATAGACGTCGGGGCTCTCCGACCGGGCACCGAGAGTTCGGACGATCCCGGCCAGGGTCACGGCCGCGGCGGCCAATGCCCCCACCAACAGCCATCGGACATCCGCGGGCAAAGGCGTTGAGCTGTTCTCGACGGTGTTGAGCACACCCGCACCACCGGCGGCGATGGCCACTATCAGGGGGAAGTGCAAGTACAGCCAAATCTGGGTGCGGCGCGATACGGGGGCGTTGTGCGAAATGAGGTCGAAATAGATCCACCACAACCCGATCGCCACCAGGACACCGAGGAGCCCGACCACAACACCGTCGATTTCCAGAGGCTCCAGATCTGCCATGCCGTTGATGGCGCCAACGATCACCTCGCCGAGGACGATGATCACGAACAGACCCATGCGCTCGATGAGGGACGGGGTGACCGCGATCACGGCGTCTCCCTCCTGGCTGTCCGGTGGCCGCCAGCGGTTCATGGCGATCAGATAACCGCTGCTTTCGATGATCAGCGCCAACGCCCACAGCCAATAACGACCGGGCGCGGCCACCGCGGCGCTTGCCCAGAACAACACGGCGCCGAGGAAATACGCGGCCGAATAGGGGTTGGACGCCAATCGATGGCTGGGGTCGTGGAGACCGGTTCGAAACCAGATGATCGCGAGCAGCAAGCTGTTGATCCCATATGCGATGGCGAATCCGGCCGAGCCCTCCCCGGGAATGTCGCCGGCGAACACCGCCATCACCGCCACCGTGAGCATCTGGGTGAACGTGAACACCCGGACGCTGATGTCGTTCGTCCCGTGCAGGTCGTAATAGAAGGTCCCATTGATCCACGAAGACCAAACCGCATAGAAGAGGAACACGAACCAACCCACGCCCGACCACGTTGGGTGCTCGGCGAGCCGATGCGCGAGCTGGGCGATGAGAACCACGAAGACGAGGTCGAAGAAGAGTTCGAGGAAGGTGACACGACGATCTGCCGGCCGGTCTTCGTATCGGGCCGGAGGGTGCCACCACCTCCTGAAAGCCAGCGCTCCGGGCACCCGTCGAACCTACCTGTTGACCAACGGAGCCACCTTGGTCCCCAGCAGTTCTATGGCTCGAAGCACCTTGTCGTGGGGAAGGGTGCCCACGCTGATGTGGAGCATGAACCTCTGGATTCCGAGCACCTCTTGCAGGCGGAGGATCTTGGTTGCAACGGTGTCCACGTCGCCAAAGACCAGAGATCCTTCCGGAGCTCGCATCATGTCGAACTGCTGACGGGTCATCGGGCCCCAACCTCGTTCCCGTCCGATCTTGTTCATCGCCACCGCGTAGGACGGGTAGTACTCGTCGGCTGCCCGGTCCGGGTCATCGCTGATGTAACCGTGAGCGTGCACGGCGAGCGGCACTCGCTCCGGGTCGAACCCGGACTCGGCCAGAGCCCGTCGGTGCAGGTCGGCGAAGAAGGCGAAGCGATCGGGGCTGCCCCCGATGATTGCCAGAGCTACCGGGAGCCCGCGGCTCGCCGCCCGAATGATCGATTCCGGGGTGCCGCCAACACCGACCCAGATCGGCAACGGATCCTGCTCGGGTCGGGGATAGATCGCTTGGTCGTCGATGGGAGGTCGGTGCTTCCCGGACCAGGTGATGCGCTCGTTGTCCCTGATCGCCAGGAGGAGGTCGAGTTTCTCGCTGAACAGCTCGTCGTAATCGGAGAGTGAGAACCCGAAGAGGGGGAAGGACTCGATGAACGAGCCCCGACCCACCAAGAGCTCGGCGCGCCCGGAGGAGATCAGGTCGAGCGTGGCGAAGTCCTGGAAGGTGCGCACCGGGTCCGCCGAGCTGAGGATGATCACAGCCGGGCTGAGCCTGATCCGTGACGTCATGCCGGCGGCCGCGGCGAGGACCACGACAGGGGCCGAAGCCGCGAAGTCGGGGCGGTGGTGCTCTCCAACCCCGTAGACCTCGAGGCCGACCTCTTCGGCGAGGACTATCTCGTCGAGCACCTGCCGAAGCCGCTCCCCATGACTCAGCTGCTCTCCGGTGAGCGGGTCGGGATAGGTCTCGGCGAAGGTCGTGATTCCAAGTTCCATCATGTCCGTTTTCGAGGGTGGTCTGCGTCCTCTCCAGGTCCTTCGGAGTCGGGGTTATTCCCATCGAGGTTCCGCTTCACCCAGTCCCGAACCCACCACAGGTCGTCATCCGGGATCCCGGCGCCGGGCAGGGGCTTGCCTGCACCGGGCAGATCGTCGAACTCCCCCGCCTCGATCGCCTCCCGGATCAGCCGATCGGCGAGAGTCCCATACCCCTCTTCGGCGCTCATCGGGCGGCCATGTGCTTCGACAGGCGTTCGAACTGGTCTCGGAAGATACGGCGAGCCAGCATCGGGTACACCCATCTCGCCAGCCCCGGCGGGCGCTTGAAGGTGGCGCGGGTCATCTGGGTGATCCTCGAGCCCCCTCCGTCTGGTTCGACCGTGATCGTGATGATCCGTTCCTGATACCTGTCGTTTGCCCTCCACGTGATCGACCTCCCTCCGAGCTCGAGCACCTCGACATCGACATCGAATTGCATCCGCTCCTGACGGGGGCGATCGAGGTGTTGGTGAAAGCGAAAGCGCGCCCCCACCTCCACGCCATTCCCTGAGAGCTGATCGACCGTCTCGACATTGGGACACCACAACGGGTCCTTTCGCGTGTCCGAGACAACGGCAAATACGTCGTCGGGGTCGGCCGGGATCAAGGCAGACACGGTGATCGGTCGCACGGCTGTGGCCAGTTCGATACCTCCTTCCGCGGGAGCGTATCTATGGTCAGGGAAAGGTAGGAGCCAGCATCAACGACACCAGTGCCACCGAGACCCCTCTCCACCTCGAGATCCACGACGACAAGGAGAACCACCGTTACGTCGTGACGGTCGACGGGAAGTCTGCGGGCCACGCCGTCTACCACCTACGCGGTGACCGTCACATCTTCGTGCACACCGAAGTGGAGGACGCCTATGAGGGACAAGGTGTTGCTTCCGCCCTCGCCCGCGCTGCCCTCGACGACGTCGCGGCCCAGGGCGGGAGGATCGTTCCCCTCTGCCCGTTCATCTCGGGGTGGATCGATCGCCATCCCGAATACCGGGAAATGGTCGATCAGCCATTGCTGGATCGGATCAACGGCAAGACGAGCGACTCCTAAAACCTGAGTCCGCCTTGCTCATATCGGGGGAATACCGGGGCCGGACACATGGTTGATCCGGAATCACCTGCTATTCAAAGGAAACTGGCTGAAATGCCCGAAACCGCACAGCTCACGCTCCCTGTCCTCCCCCTTCACAACGGCGTGGTGTTCCCCCACATGGTGGTCACCGTCCGTATCGAGACCGATGAGGGCAAGGTCGCCCTCGCCGCTTCAGAGCGCAGTGGCTCGCGCCTCCTCCTCGTCCCCCGGCTCGAAGGCCGCTACTCGACAGTCGGGACCATCGCCGAGATCCAGTCCGACGACGACGGCGGGATAGTGGTCTCCGGCCTCGCCCGGGCCCGCGTCGGAGCCGGCTCGGTCGACGACACGGGTGCCCTATGGGTGGAGGCCGAGCCCTACCCCGAAGCCGACATCATGGACGACGAGCTCGAAGAGCTGATCGCCGAATACCGGGCGGTGGTGAGCGCAGTGCTCGAGAACCGGGGGCTCGCCGGAGTCGCCGAGCGCCTCCTCGCGATGGACAACCCATCACAACTCGCCGACCTCGCCGTGTACTCCCCCGATCTCTCGATGGAACAGAAGGTGGAGCTCCTGGAAGCACTCGACATCCGTCAGCGGCTCGGCCTCCTCCTGGTGTGGATGCGAGAGGTGCTTGCCGACCTCGAGCTGCGGCGCAAGGTCCGTGACGAAGCCGCGGAGCGAATCGAGAAGGGCCAGAAGGAGTACATCCTCCGCCAGCAGATGGACGCCATTCGTAAGGAGCTTGGCGAGGAAGGCGACATCGCGTCTGAGTACCGGGCCAAGCTCGCCGAGCGGGAGCTTCCCGAGAAGGTGGCCGAGGCCATCGAGCGCGAGATCGACCGGCTGGAACGGATGAGCGAGCAGTCCCCGGAGCATTCCTGGATCCGAACCTGGCTGGACACCATGTTCGATCTGCCATGGGGGATCACATCGGAGGACCGCCTCGATCTCGATGAGGCCTGGACCGTCCTCGACGCCGACCACACCGGGCTCAAGGACGTCAAGGAGCGGATCGTCGAGCACTTGGCGGTGCGCAAGCTGCGAGCCGAGCGCGGGCTGAGCGACGTTGGCGAGCGCAACGCGGGTGCAATCCTGCTGTTGGTGGGCCCTCCCGGGGTGGGCAAGACCTCCCTCGGCGAGTCCGTGGCCAGAGCCCTTGGCCGAAAGTTCGTTCGGGTGGCCCTGGGAGGAGTCCGCGACGAGGCCGAGATCCGCGGCCACCGTCGCACCTACGTCGGGGCCCGCCCCGGCCGTATCGCACGTGCCCTCACCGAGGCCGAGACCATGAACCCCGTGTTCCTCCTCGATGAGATGGACAAGGTCGGCAACGACTGGCGGGGGGACCCGTCATCTGCCCTCCTCGAAGTCCTCGACCCGGCGCAGAACCACACTTTCCGCGACCACTACCTCGAAGTGGACCTCGACCTGTCGGACGTGTTGTTCATCGCCACTGCGAACGTGATTGAGACCATCCCCGGCCCGTTGCTCGACCGGACCGAGGTGCTTCGACTCGACGGCTACACCGATGCCGAGAAGGTCGAGATCGCACGCGACCACCTCCTCCCCCGCCAGTTGCGGGCTGCCGGTCTCGAGCCGGAGGAGCTCGAGGTGACCGAGGCGGCGTTGGGAGCTGTGGTCGACCGCTACACCCGGGAGGCTGGGGTTCGAAACCTGGAGCGGGAACTGGGCAAGCTGGCCCGCAAGGTGGCGACCGAGGTTGCGCGTCGCTCGGAGGCGGAGAGCGCTGCGGTCGTCGTGGACGAGCCGGAGGTCAAGGACTACCTGGGCAAGCCCAAGGTGTGGAAGGACGAAGCCTCGGACCGAACCGACGTCCCCGGGGTGGCAACCGGGTTGGCAGTCACCGGCTCCGGCGGCGATGTCCTGTTCATCGAGGCCACCGCCATGGAAGGTGAGCCCGGCCTCACCCTCACCGGCCAGTTGGGTGACGTGATGAAGGAGTCGGCCCAAATCGCTCTTTCCTACGTCGAAGCCCACGCCTCCGATTTCGAGATCGATCCCAAGGCCCTCAAGAGGAGGTTCCATGTCCACGTCCCGGCCGGGGCCATTCCCAAGGACGGCCCGTCCGCGGGGGTCACCATGGTCACCGCCTTGGTCTCGCTTCTCTCCGGACGCAAGGTCAAGGACACCGTGGGCATGACCGGTGAGATCACCCTGCAGGGGAAGGTGCTCCCCATAGGTGGCGTGAAGCAAAAGGTCCTCGCCGCCCATCGAGCCGGGCTCAAGGAAGTGGTTGTGCCCCGCCGCAACGAGGCCGACCTGGACGACGTGCCGGAAAAGGTGCGTGAGGATCTCGCTTTCCACATCGCCGACACCATCGATGACGTGCTGGGGGCAGCGCTCGAAGCCTGAGACGGGCTGTCGAAAAAGCGGGGTGGACTTATCCACACATATGGGTCGGACGACCCATGCCGGATTGCCACCGATTTCGATAAACCTCGTGCTATGGCGGAACTTGCTTTGGGAGGCATCAACATCGCGGTCGGTACGAGACGAAGCCGACAGGTCGAGGAGTGCCTGCACACCGAGACCGTCAGCACCACGACTGCCGGGTTGGAGCGGATCGTTTGTGAGGCATGCGGGCATCTCGGGTTCCGGTTCCCCGAGGTCCTGAGCGGGCCCGTCGACCGGGATCGGTTCATCCGACCCGCCGACGTCCCCGCCCCGGAACCCGTCGTCTACGACGAGGAGCCATGGTTCGTGCTCGATAGCGCGCCACTCGACGAGGTCGACACCTTCATTGCCCGGGTTTTCGCCGGTCAGGAGCGACTGCACATCCGGAGCCGGTACGAGCTCCACCCCCAGACCTCGGTCGCCTGACTCGCACTACTCCCAGAGGGTCGGTCTCCGGGTCCCCCCGAACCCAGGGCCCAGCTTCGCTGGGCGCTGCTGCGAACCCAGGGTTCCGAGGAGCGGGTTGACACCTCCGAACTCAGGGCGCTCAGCTTCGCTGGGCGGTGCGGCGAACCCAGGGTTCCGAGCAATCAGCTGCCTGGTTTCGAGAAGGCCCGTAGCCGATCCTCGAAGGACAGCCTTTGGTTGGTGAACCCCATGCTGCCGGAGTCGAGGAGCTCTCGGGCGCCTGCCGCCAACGCGCCATAGGCGGTGAATGCGAGCGCACCGCCCACCGAGACTCGTCTAACCCCGACTTCGGCCAGCTGTGTCACGCTCGGGCCCGAGGGGAGCAAGAGCACGTTGAGCGGTAGACGGACCTCGTCTACCACCCGGGTGATGACCTCGATGTCGTCCAGACCGGGGGCGTATACGACATCGGCACCGGCTTCCCCAAAGGCGCGGAGACGCCGCATCGTGTCCTCGATGTCGTCGACTTCGTAGAGATGGTTCTCCGCTCGCGCGGTCAGGACCAGCCCATGGCGATGAGCGCACTCGGCCGCGGAAGCCACCCGACTCAGGGCCACCTCGTATGGGTAGATCCCGGTCAGTGGGCTGTAGTCCTCGATGGAGAGCCCGGCTGCCCCGGCTCCGGCGAGCAGCTCGACACAGGTCTGCACTCCGTCCTCCGTTTCGGAGTAGCAGTTCTCGGCGTCGACGCTCAGGGGCACACGGAGAGTCGAAGTCAGTGACCGGACATGATCGGCCAGCTCCTCGAGGGTCACTTGCTGGTCCATCCGGCCCAGTGATGATGCAAACCCGGAACTGGTGGTGGCGATAGCGACAAATCCGAGTGACTCCAGGATCCGCGCCGACCCAACATCCCAGGCATTGGGCATGATGAAGGTCCCGCTCTGATGGAGCTCCCCGAACCGCACCCGGAGCTCGGCTGAGCTCACAGCTCCAACACCAGACCGGACTTGCCCGGCACCACCTCAAACCCATCGGCTCCTGCGATCAGGTCCTGGTGGATCGCATCGAGGTCGGCATCGTTGTGCCCAGGGTCGTGGTGGAAGGTGACCAGCCGCTCGACATCGGTCGCCGCCGCGAAGGCCAGCAACTGGGAATGTGAGGTGTGTCCCCACCCCACCCGCTCGTTGTACTCATCGTCCGTGTACTGGGAGTCGTGGACCAGTACCTCGCAGCCTTGCGCCAGCGTGAATCCGGACATCCAAGCCGGGTCCGAAGGCACGGCCCCACCGGCCAGGGCCGGCTCGTGGTCGGGGATGTAGCACATCGAGGCGCCATCCTCCTCGAGCCTGTAACCGAGCGTCGGTCCAGGATGGGTGACCAGGTCGGCGAACACCTTGAAACCGCCGATCTCGAACTCACCCGGCGGCACGTCGTGGAACCAAACGTTGGGCAGATCCCGGATCCGCACCGGGAACAACGGCGGAGACAGATAACGGCCGAGCCGCTCCCGCAGATTCATGTCGGTTGAGATCGGGCCCCAGATGTCGACCTGGACATCGGGGTCGAGGAGAGGTTGAAAGAATGGGAGGCCCTGGACGTGATCTATGTGGAGGTGGGAGACCAGGACGTCGATCTGGTGCAAACCAGAAGCGATCTCGCTGAGGGCACGGACCGCGGTGCCTGCGTCGAGCACGAGAAGCCGGCCCTCATTGCTGGTGACGGCGATGGAGGAAGTGTCCCCGCCGTAGGAGATCTTGTCCGGGCCGGAGCTGGCAATCGAGCCCCTGGTCCCGGCGAAGGTGAGCTTCAGTCTCGTACCTCCCAGAAGACGGTGAGCACCCCGAGAAATCTGTTGCCCTGGCCCTTGATCGGGATCGCGGTGACTTCGACCTCCCGCCAGGTACCGTCCAGGCCCTGGAAGCGGACCGCGCGATGCCCGGGCACTTGCTCGACCAAGGCACCCATCACCACGAATTCATCCTCGGGAATCGGTGAGCCGTCGAGCGCGGTGACGTTCCATTTGCCAACGAGCTGCTCCGCCTTGATCACCCCGACGTCGTCGAACTCCACTCCGAGCAGCGACTCCGCCGCGTCGTTGTAGTAGATGAGGTTCCCGGCATCGTCCATCATCCACATCGGGATGGTCAGGTAACTGGCGAGCTGGCGAAGGAGGATCACCTCCAACGGCTGCTGGACGGACATCGCTTCAAGCTACCGGGTTACGGCAACCCCTTGCCAAGTTCGATCAGGTCAGCTGTCTCCGCCCCTCGATCTCGCCGTCGACGATCCGCCCGGTGGCCTCGTAACCCCGGGCCCGATAAAAGGGGGCGGGTGATCCCTTGCCCTCGACCCAACTGGTGAGCAAGGCGGTATCCCCCATCTGCCTGCACTCTTCCTCGACCAAATCGAGTGCCCGGCCGCCGATGCCTCGCCTCTGGTGGCGACGATCGATGAGAAGTCGCCACAGGTATGGCTCAGGATGATGTTCGGTCGTCACCGCCACCATCACGAATCCCACGGTCTCGTCGTCTGCGACGACGGCCCGCATCCAGGGGACCACGGGGGCACCGTCGACCACCTCGGGGATGAAGGCGTCGACGAAGGACGACACCATCGGCGCCACGAACTCCTCCTGCGATTTGTGGGTCCGAAGCCCGAGGACCTCCTCCTCGTTGTCACGGGTCAATTCGACCAGTCGCACGTCTGCAGGGGGGTGTCGGGGCCGGTCCCGCCATTGCTCCCAATCGGGCCGGATCAGGCCGTAAATGAGATCGTCGGCGTTCTCATCTCCCAGCCAATAGGAGAGCTTGGTGCGCCCCTCGAAGAGAAACCCCGACCGTTCCAGGACCATCGCCGACGCGGGGTTGTCGGGATCGAGCATGCCGAAAGCTCGGGTCACCTCCAGGTCGTCGAACAGGTACGCGACCAATGCGGTTAGCGACTCGACCGCATAGCCATTCCCCCAGTGCTCACGGTGCAAGGTGTATCCGACCTCCGCCGTCTTTCCGTTCGCGTTGAGATGGAGGGCGAGGTCGCCCACCACCTCACCGCTGACAGCGTCCGCCACCACCGCCATCCACCAATCGCCTCTCGCCGGCCCGCCCATCGCGACCAACTCGGACACGGTCTTCTCCGCCTGCTCGCGGGTGAACGGGAGCTCCCAGTCCTGGAACCTGGCGACCTCTGGGTCGTTGCGCCGTGCCATGAAACCAGTGACGTCGGCGGGTTGGAATTGCCTGATCAAGAGGCGATCGGTGTGGATCGGCTGGAACACGACCCGGATTCAAACAGCGTCCCCGACCGATGAAGCCCGGATTATCGGCTCGAGGATGAACACCGGATGCCGCTCCGCCTCGGCCACCCACTCCTGGAGCGGGCCATCGACGTCGGCATCGAAGTACTTGCCAACTGCCGATCTTGTGATGGGTCCCACCTCGCTCAGGCTTTGCTGGAGCAGTGGCGCTCCCTCCTCGGGACTGAGCTCGGTGACAATCACGGCAATGGTCTTTCGACCGCGCTCGATGTGCGCCGTGCCCGCGACTCGAACGTTCTTCACCCAGTCGACCACCCCGTAGGCCGCTACCAATCTCCACCCTTGGGGATGGGGAGCAATGGCCACCGGGGTCACTCGTGGCAGGCCCGAGTGCCGCCCGACAACGGTGAGCAATGCCATCTTTCCAACGGGGATCCCCAACCTGAGCAGCAAGGTCACCACTCTGTTGCCGAAACGGAGCCCAAATCCGGGTCGAAACTCGCCTGTCATCTATCCTTCCAATATCGCATCGAACGCATAATATACGTGATTCGTATTATTTGGAAACCGTAGGACATGACAGATCGAGCCCGCCTCACACAGGAAGTCCGCCACGCCCTCCGCAAGATGGGAGGCCAGCTGGGCCGGCTCAATGGCGCGGTCGGGGATGCGATTGACCTCAGGGGCTCCGATGTCGAGCTTCTCGATCATTTGGGGCGGCTGGGCCCGGTGTCACCTGGAGAATTGGCGACCTCTCTCCGCATACACCCCGCCACCCTGACCGGCATCCTCGATCGCCTCGAAGCCGGCGGCTGGTTGGTCAGGGAGCGAGCTTCCACCGATCGGAGAAAGGTGAGTCTGCGAGTCCTCCGCAACCGCGCCCCGGAGTTGGTGCGTCTTTACGCTCCGATGAACAATGCAATCGGTCGAATCTGCGCCGGACGCACCGTTGACGAGCTGAGCGCCATCAGGGATTTCCTGGATGCGGTCGGCCAGGCTGCCGAGCAGGTCCGCGACGAGCTGAGCGGGTGATCTACCCCCGCAAGTAGCCCCGCACCGTCTCCAAGGTGTCGGCGTCCTCAGGTCCCTTGTCATCCCGATGGCGCTTGACCCTTGCAAAGCGGAGAGCCACCCCTCCGGGGTATCGGGTGCTCCGTTGCACACCGTCGAACGCGATCTCGTAGACGACTTCGGGCCGAAGGAAAACGACGTGACCCTCTCGATGAGCCTCGATTCCCAAAAACCTCTCCGTTTGCCATGTGAGCATCTCGTCGGTGAGACCCTTGAACGTCTTGCCAAGCATGACGAAGTCACCCTGCCCATCGCGTGCCCCGAGATGGAGGTTGGACAGCCAGCCCTCCCTTCGTCCCGACCCCCATTCCGCGGCGAGCACGACCAGGTCGAGGGTGTGGGTCGGTTTCACTTTGAGCCATCCCGAGCCACGCCGGCCCGCCTCGTAGGGCCGATCGGGGTCCTTGACCACCACCCCTTCGTAGCCTGCCGCCACCGCCTCTTGGTAGAACCGATCGGCCTGGTCGGGATCGGCCGTGGTGATCGAACCGATCCGGGCCACCGGAGGCACGAATCCCTCGAGTGCCTCTCTGCGGACGCGAAGTGGCTCGTCAATCAGGTCCAGGCCGTCATAGTGGAGACAGTCGAAGTAGTAGGCGGAGAGCGGGGGCCCGTCTCCACCGCGCTCGGTGCTGAGTCGGCTCATCGAGTCCTGGAAGTCGTCTGGTGTGCCGCCGGGCCCAAGTAACAGCACCTCGCCATCGAGGATGAACGAGCTCGCCGGATACTCCAGGACCGATGCCACCACCCCGGGCAGACTCGACGTGACGTCTCTCAGGTTGCGCGTGAACACCGCGACCCGGCCCCGGCTGCGGTGCACCTGGATTCGCGCCCCGTCGAGCTTCCACTCGACGACACCAGTCCCGAGAGTGCCCACCGCTTCGCCGGCTGTGGGGGTGGTGGCGGCCAACATCGGTTGCACCGGTGTCAACAGTGTGAGCTGGGAAAGCACCAAAGTGTCAGGCCCATCGGCCAGGGCCCGCGAGGCGACCGCCACCAGGTCGCCTTCGAGCATTGCGGCCCGCCGCACTCGCTCGGGAGGAACATCGAGGGCCCTGGCCACGGCGTCGGCCATCACCCCTTCCAACGCCCCCTGTCGAAGATTGCGCAGGATCAGCCCGCGCAGGAACCCTTGTTCGTCAGACGTCGCCCGGGACAAGAGGCCGCCGAGCTGGGTCTCCCGGAGTTGCTTGGACCCGGTGCCTGAAGTGGCGACCAGAGCTTCGAAGACTGCGTCGACCTCGATGATTTCGAGAATGGGCTCGGCCAACGGCGGAGGATCTATCGTCTGCAAGGTAGCCCAGCCCACGCCAAGACGTGCCTGCCGCGGCTGGCCGGTGAGGAACGACACCGCAACCGGCGCTTCGTCTGGGGACAGACGGCCCAGCATCCC
>JBIOVB010000040.1:0-37513 GCA_044867525.1 Acidimicrobiia bacterium
CTGGTTGTAGATCCCTTCGAACCAACCGAACCACAGCTCGGCGAGGATGGCTTCGGCCTCTTCGACGGTGGTGACCACTTGAGGGGCGAGCGTCGTGCTCGAGGGCTGCGTCGTGGTCGTTGCCGCCAGCGAGCTCGTAGATGTGTTGACGTTGACGGTCGTGGTGGTCGACGGTGCCGGCTCGGCCTGCGGCCAGAGGGCCCAGACACCGATCGCCAGGCCCGCTACCAGAGCCACGGCGATCAGCCATCTGATCATTGACCGTTGAACTTACGCCAACGCCCGCCATCCGTGAAGATCCCTGGACGCTGCCCGCGAAAACTCGAATTGTCCCCACGGTATGGTTTGGGTAGGAGGTGCACCATGAGTAACGGAGAAGTCGAGAGCCACCCCTTCCGGGCTTTGATCAAGTTCCTTGTCTTGGCCGGGATAGTTGCCGCCGTCGCCAGGGTCCTGGCGTCGAAGAGAGCGGAGTACGCCGGCCTCACCGAGGCCGAGGCGAAAGCCCGTTTCGAGGAGCGGATGGGCCCCTGGATCGGGGACGAGAAGGCGGCCGAAGTCGCCGACCAATTCATCCCCAAACTGAAGGAGTCAGGCATCCTCGACCCTGACGCCCCTGAGAAGGCCATGGCCTCGGTCAGGGAAGCAGCGGGGAATGCGGCCGACAAGGTCGTGGACCTCGCCGACGAAGCCGGAGTGAAGACCAAGGAGATGGCCGGAAAGGTCGGCGACGGTGTGAAGGGCGCTGCCAACAACATCGGCGATGCCGTCGACGATGCCGTCGAAAAAATCTCCGAAACGGCGAAGAAAACCAAGGGCAGCTAGGCAAATCTGTCACACCCCCTCCGTACGGTTCGGGGGTATGAGGGGATTGACACCAGACCAGGTCGAGCAGGTTCTTCTCGAAGAGGAGAGGAACATCGCTCGGTCCCGCGGCCGCCAGTTGGCCGCGCTTGCCATGGCCGACGCCATGCAGATGGATACCGCGGACGGTTGTCGCTCGATGCGGGAATGGGCAGCCGGCCGACTGGATATCTCTTTGGAAACCGCCGCCCGGCTCACCTCGACCTCGAGGCGATTGCTGGACAAGCCGGACATTGCCAACAAGCTGATGGCCGGTGAGATCACGTTCGATCGTGCCTCGGCGCTCTCACGGATACCGGACAGCGGCGATGACCTCTTGGCGGGACTGGACATTCGAAGTCTGAATCGGATCGCAGCCCGGCACAGGCGGAACGAGTGGGACAACGGTCACGAGTCCCACCGGTCGCAATACCTGGCGATCCAGCCCAACTTCGACGAGTCGTCGTGGAAGATGTGGGCTCTCCTCGATGGCTATTCGGGCGCGGTGGTCGACAAGGTCATCACCGAGGCGGCTGACACCATTCCGCAGCTTCCCGATGGCTCTCGGCCCGGGCTCGGCTACAGGAAGGCGATGGCCCTGACGACGATCTGCGAGGACCGAGGCCCGACTTCACTGAGCACCCCGCTGATAACGGTCTTCGTGGACGATGAGGGCGCCGAGGTCGCATCCGGGACTGCGATCGGTCCTGAGATCCTCGATCGCCTCGCCTGTGCCGCCAGCCTCGAGGTGATCAGGACCTCGGAAGGCCGTCCCTTGTCCATGGGGAGACGGTCCCGGATAATTCCCAACCGTTTACGGCGTTTCGTCCTCCATCGGGATGACGGCTGCACCGCCGATGGCTGCTCGAGCAGGTATCGACTGGAGGCTCACCACAAGATTCCGTGGTCCGAGGGGGGGCCGACCGATCCCGACAACCTCACCACACTCTGCTGGTTCCACCATCACGTCGTGATTCACGGTTGGGGGTTCCGCATCGACGACCGGCTCGGTCCGGGACGGATCCGATTCATTCGGCCGGGGAGCGATCCGCCGTCCGAATCCCACCCCTGATCTGCCGCACGCAACAAACCCTGGTCATCCACCAATCGTCGTTTAGCCTGCCCGACCGTGCCATCCCGGGAGGGTGCCGTGCTCTACCAAGGTGAAGACGCGTCCGGCAAGAGCTTGATCATGAAAGGGCTCGTGGTCGCTTTCATCCTCCTCGTTGCCTTTTGGGCCTGCAGCAGCATCGACACCATCGTGGTGTCCTCCGAGGCCGCGGAAACCATGGCGAGCCGCCTCTCCTAATTCACCGGCAGCCGCGAACGACCCGTTCCTAGCCTCGAACCAGTGAAGACTGCCCGTATCGAGCCGATAGATGCGTCCATCGCTGCGGAGACCACGCTCCGCGCGATGCACGACTTCTATCTGGAGGTCGACGAGGAGACCATTCCGGGCGACCCGCCGGTCCCCGTCGAGCAGCGCCTCGTCGATTGGCGTCACCACTCGGATTTCTTCCTGGAGCGGCACTGGCTGCTTTGGGAGGACGACCGGATCATGGCGGCCTCCGGTGTCGAGATGCATCTGGAACAGGACCTCGACAACTCCTTCGGATGGGTCTATGTCCGGACGGAGGCCAGGGGCCGGGGCCTTGCCCGACTGATCGCCAGCCCCATGCTGGATCTGGTGGAGGAGAAGAATCGGTCCCGGTTCGCCATCGGAATCCCCGAGGGCTCCCCCTACTCGGCGCTTGCCGAGCGGGGCGGGATGAAGGACGCCTTCCTCGCCCAAGAGAGCCGCCTTCTTCTCGCCGATGTCGATTGGGATCTGGTCGATCGCTGGATCGAACGGGCAGCTGAGCGCGCCTCCGAGTACGAATTGCTGTTCCGCGCCGGACTGTTCCCCGAAGAAGAGCTGGAGGACTACTGCCGCCTTCACGACGTTATGAACACGGCCCCGCTCGAGGACTTCGAGCGAGACCCTGAGGTGGTCACTCCCGAGATCTGGAGATCCTGGGAGGAGCAGGACGCGTTGCGTCAGGTCCAGTTCCTGATCCAGATCGCCAGGCACAAGCCGAGCGGGCAGCTCGTCGGATTCACCGAGCTCCTCTATCAGGCGCTCAATCCGGCTCAGTCGTTCCAGGCCGACACCGGAGTCCACCCCGATCACCGGCAGAAGGGGCTCGGCCGCTGGCTGAAGTCTGCGATGCTTCAGGTGGTTCGCGACAATTTCCCACTGGTAGAGCGAATCGACACCGACAACGCAGGCTCCAACGAGCCGATGCTGAACATCAACATCGCCCTCGGGTTCCGGCCGATCCTCCGAAACCACGTATGGCAGGGAGACGTGGCCACACTGCGCGCGCGGTTGAAGGTCTAGACCGGCCGAAGGCAAAGGTCCCGAGGGTTTGGGACCAACGGACATGGGTTTCACCCGCTCCGGCTCCATACCTTGTCGCGATGGCAACACCACGTGATACCGACGCGTCCACGCCTGCCGGCGCATTCGACAAGGCCCTGATCTTCCTGTCCGTGATGGCTGCAGCGGTCATGGTTCTCGCCGCGGTCCTGGTGATCCGGGGAGGTGGCTCGGCGGGGGCGGCGACCCCTGAGTCGCAGACCGGAAATCTCGCGCTCAGTGAGTTCACCATCGAAGGGGATCTCGACTTCAGCACCGGGCCTGTGGTCCTCGTTGTCGAAAACCAGGGATCCCAAGTCCACAACCTGACGGTCGAAGGGGGAGGCGCGACTCCTGATCTGGCCACCGGTGAGACAGCATCCCTCGATCTGGGCTCCATCAGCGAGGGGTCATACGTGGTCTTCTGCTCGATCGCGGGGCATCGCGAGGCCGGGATGGAGGCCGTGCTCAACGTCGGAGCACCCGGGGGATCCACCGACCACACAGCGGGCCATGAGACCGAAGCGGACTGGGCCGCCATGGACCGGATCATGATGGAGTCGATCCAGGCCTTCCCCGTGGAAACCGAGGGCAGGGGAAACCAGCCTCTCGAGCCCGACGTTCTGGCCGACGGCACCAAGGAGTTTCACTTGACCGCGGCGATCACCGAGTGGGAGGTGTCACCGGGCAAGGTCGTGGACGCCTGGACCTACAACGGCATGGTCCCTGCCCCGGCGATCCGGGTGGAGGTCGGTGACAGGGTCAGAGTCGTGCTCGAGAACCAGCTGCCCCTGGGCACCGACATCCACTGGCACGGGGTGAAGGTGCCCAATGCAATGGATGGTGTGGCCCCGATCACCCAGCCCCTGGTGGAGCCAGGAGAGTCCTTCGTCTATGAGTTCGTCGCCACCGAGCCGGCGATTGCCATGTACCACGCCCACGCGCACGGCCACATGCAGGTCCCCAACGGGTTGTTCGGCACCTTCATCGTCGGGGAGACGCCTGTCCCGCGAGGCGCCACCATTTCGGGTGTGGAGATCCCAGCCGACATGGAGATCACCCACGAGATCCCGATGGTGCTCAACGACGCCGGAGTCATCGGGCTCACTCTGAACGCAAAGTCGTTCCCCGCGACCGAGCCCTATGTGGGCAAAGTCGGGGACTGGGTGGTGGTGCACTATTTCAACGAGGGCCTGCAAGCCCACCCCATGCATCAGCATCAATTCCCCCAGCTGGTGTTCGCCAAGGATGGAATACCCCTGGACCATCCCTACTGGGGCGACACGGTGAACATCGCACCCGGAGAGCGGTACTCAGTGCTGTTCCAGTTGGCGGACTCCGGGATTTGGGTGTGGCATTGCCACATCCTGAACCACGTCGAGAGTGACAACGGGATGTTCGGCATGGTCACCGCCTGGATCGTCGAGGAGTGACCGCTACCTTTTCCGGATGTTCAGATGGGTTCATCCCGGGTCCGGAGAGATCGACGACATCCTGGGGCTGGTTCTCGAATCGAGCCGTCCCAGTTCGGCCCGGCCTTGGGTGATCGTGAACATGGTGTCGTCGCTCGACGGGGCCACCACCATCGACGGGAGATCGTCCGATCTCGGGGACGACGACGACCGAGAGCTGTTTCGGGCATTCCGGACAGCTGCCGACGTGATCCTGGTCGGGGCCGGCACTGCACGGGCTGAGAACTACGGGCCGGTGCGCATGAGCGCAGATCGCATCGAGCGAAGGCGTGGCCTCGGGCTGCCCGATGTTCCCCGGATTGCCGTGCTCACCGGTCGCCTCGACCTGGAACCCGCCGCCCGGCTCTTCTCCGATCCCGCTCAGAAGCCGTTGATCCTGACCGGTTCAGCATCTCCTCCGGCCCGGCGCGAGGCGATATCGGAGGTGGCGGAGGTCGCGGTCCTCGAGGACCTGGGGGCCGAAGCTGTGCTCGACAGGCTCGGCGACTTCGGCGTGATCCTGTGTGAGGGTGGGCCCGATCTCAACTCGCAGCTGGCCGAAGTCCGGCGCATCGACGATCTCAACCTGACCGTGACCCCGCTCGTCACGGGGGGGACCTCAAAGCGCATCGTCGAGGGCGCAAACGTCCACCCCCCGTTTGAGATGCGCCTGGACCGGATCCTGTCAGGTGAGCGCTCGATGTTCCTTCGCTATCTGGCCGATGACGATGGGATAGGGTGAATCGATGCCTGGATTCGGGGAGATCGTCGCGTCGGTGGCCCGGTGGGTGAACCCGATCACCGGCTCGCCCTCGTCGCCACTCGAGACGTCGGTTTTCCTCGACTCATTCGGGCCCTCGCTGATGCCGCGGACCTCGGTGCACCAGGGCCTGGCAACCGGGCTGAGCGTCATCGCCGCTCGGGGCGTGAGCAAACTCGTCGACATCCCCTTCTCGGCTGTCGTACCCGAGGAGGCTGGGCTGGCGCCTCACCTCGCCGGCCGAGCGTTGATGGGTGGTGCCGGGATCGCCCTGTCCTCGATCCCGGTCGAAGAAGGGGAGACGATGTGGCTGACCACGGCGCGGACCAGTGGCCGCATCGTGCGGGGCGCCGCCATCGGTGGGGCCATCTATGACGTGGGGATGGCAATCCGGAAGAGGTATGGCTCGGATTCCTCTCTACAACCGGTGGTGGTCAGCGCGTCGACGCTGGCCGGCCTCCTGTTCTGGGCTCAGAGAAGGCGCACCACACGACAGCAGGAGGTGGGCAAGTGGCCCATCCTCCAGGAGGTGACCATTCCCACCGCCGTGGGGACCGCCGTAGCTGTCGGCGTCGTGGGCCGCGCCCTCGGCTGGGGCTTCAAGGCGACACGCAATGGCTTCGTCCGCTTTCTCGGCCCCGGGTTGTCGAAGAATGTGATGGGTAGGGCGATCAATGCCGGGCTCTGGGCCGGCGCCGCGGTGGCTGCCTACAAGGCCGGTGTCGGCCGGCTCACCAAGAGCAACGACAAGGTCGAGCCCGGGTATGCGATTCCTCCGACCGCACCGGAGGTCTCGGGAAGCCCGGACAGCGTCTCCACGTTCGAGGAGTTGGGACTTCAGGGTCGCCGCTACGTCATCGACGTCGTCACCCCCGAATTGATCGGGGAGATCATGGGGGAGAAGGCAAAAGCCCACCCGATCCGGGCGTTCATCGGGTTCAACACCGAGCCGCTCTATTCCACGGGCCGCGCCGAGCTGGCGCTGGAGGAGCTAGATCGGACAGGGGCTTTCGATCGCTCCTACCTCCTTCTCATCTCCCCGACGGGCACCGGCTGGGTGGACCACACGGTGATCGAAGCCGCCGAGCTGATTACCCGGGGGGACATCGCGACGTGTTGCATCCAATACGCGCGATCGCCTTCGTTCCTCGCAGTGCAGCAGGTGCCGTTGGGACGGGCCCAGTTTCGTCTCCTCCTCTGGGGGATCAGAGAGAGGCTGCGGGAGCGCCCACCGGAGAAGAGGCCAAAGGTCCTCGTCTTCGGAGAGAGTCTCGGTGCCTGGTCTTCATCGGACGTGGTCATGCACCAGGGAATCTCCGGCTTCGACCATTACGGCATCGACCGAGCACTCTGGTTCGGCCTGCCCTGGCTCGCGAAGTGGTCACGATCCGGGATGATCCGCCAAACATCAGAGACGGTGCCCGAGGGGACGGTGGGTGTCTTCGATCGCCACGAGCAGTACGAAGAGTTGACCGATGAGCAACGGGACCGGCTACGGGCGGTGGTTCTCTCCCACGACAACGACCCGATCGCGCTCTTTGGCCCCGACATGCTGATGCGCAAGCCGGAGTGGGTCGACACCGACGGACTACGTGGGGTTGCCGACGCCATCGAATGGGTGCCCATCGTCACCTTCTGCCAGACGGCGATCGATGCCGCCAACGCCATGGTGACCGTTCCCGGCGACTTCCAGTCGTTCGGCCATGACTACCGGGCGGACACCGCTCGCTTCGTTCGGGACGCTTACCGCCTGCCGGCGACATCGGAGGACCAGATGGAGCGGATCGAGAAGGCGCTCCGGACTCTGGAATTGGATCGGTCGGAGCGGATCAAGGCCAGCCACATCACACACGCACCGCCCGCCCCCGCCGAGAAGGGGAACGGTGGCCGTCAGGTGAGCGCCGGGGTGCCGTTGGTCACCCGGAAGACGAGCGGCGCCAACTGGCGAAGGAGTCTTCGCGGCAGGCGCCACCAATGATCGGCAGGGCTCGCTCGCGGCCTGCTCGGTAATCTGCGGACATGGGTAAGCACGCCGAGCTCTACGAGCGGCACGTCAAGGTCCTGCCGGGGTGGGCACCCCTGTACTACGAACAGCCGATCGCGATAGTCGATGGCGACGGACGGCACGTGGTGGACGCCGAGGGCAATCGATACCTCGACTTCTTCGGCGGGATCCTGGTGACGATGACCGGCTACCGGGTTCCCGAGGTGGTGGCAGCAATCAAGGCCCAGGCGGATCGGATGCTGCACACTTCGACGCTCTATCTCATCGAATCCCAGATCGAGCTCGCCGAGAAAGTGGCCGAACTTTCGGGCATACCCGACGCCAAGGTCTTCTTCACCAACTCCGGGACCGAGGCCAACGACGCGGCGTTGATGCTGGCTACCACCTATAGGAAGTCGAACCAGGTGCTGGCAATCCGGGGCAGCTATCACGGTAAGTCGCACTCCACGATTGCCATCACCGGGAACAAGGCGTGGTCAGGGACCAGCTTCTCGCCCTTTCAAGTGACCTATGTGCATGGCGGCTACAAGGTGCGCAGTCCGTTTGGGCATCTGCCTGACGAGGAGTTCATCGCAGCATGTGTCGCCGATCTCGAAGACCTGCTGCGGGTGGCCAGTGCCGGTGAGCCCGCGGTGATGATCGCCGAGCCGATCCAGGGGGTAGGGGGCTTCGTGACACCCCCGGACGGCTTCTTCGGGGCGATGAAGGAGGTGCTGGACGCTCACGGGATCCTGTTCATATCCGACGAGGTGCAGACCGGCTGGGGCCGAACCGGCGAGCATTTCTGGGGGTATCAGGCACACGGCATCACACCCGATCTCCTCACCTTCGCCAAGGGCCTGGGTAACGGTCTCAGCATCGGGGGAGTGGTGGCTCCCGCAGAGATCATGGAGTCCTATCCCGCTCTCGGGATCTCGACCTTCGGTGGGAACCCCCTGGCCACGGCCGGAGCGTTGGCCAACCTGGAGGTCCTGATCGAGCAGGACCTCCAGACCAACGCCCTCAAGGTGGGTAATCGGCTGATGCAGAACCTGATCCCGCTCTCCGAGGAGCTCGGACTGATCGAGGAGGTGCGGGGCAAGGGCCTGATGATCGGGCTCGAGCTGGTCGACTCGGCGGGGGAGCCGGCACCCGAGAAGGCGACAGCCGTGCTCGAGGCGGCCCGCGAAGAAGGGCTCCTCATCGGCAAGGGCGGCCTGTACGGGAACTCGTTGCGGATCGCACCGCCGCTCTCGCTCACCGAGGAAGAGGCAGACGAAGGATTCGCCAGGCTGGAGCGGGCCCTGCGCAGCGTCTAGAGCAGGGCTGCGAGGTCGATGTCGCAGCTGGGATGGCGCAGCTTGGCCAGGCCCCTGGCCTCGATCTGACGGACGCGCTCCCGGGTGGAGTTGATCACCTTGCCGACATCGGAGAGGGTCCACGGCTCGTCACCGTCGAGGCCAAACCGCAGCCAGAGGACTTGTTGCTCTTCGAGGTCGAGGATCTGCAGCGCCTTGATCAGGCGCTCCCTGCGCCAAGCGGATGCGGCACGGTCCTCGGGATTGGCCGCACCTGTGTCCTCGACGAAGTCCTGGAGCGAGGCATCGCCGTCCTCACCCACCGGGCGGTCGAGAGACACGGTCTCTGCCGGCGCCTCGAGGGCGGCCAGGACCCGTTCGGTGTCCAGCCCCGAGGCCTCGGAGATCTCCTCGAGGGTCGGGGCCCGGTGATACTTGTCGTGGAGGATCTGCTTGGTGTCCTGAACGGTGCGCACCACGTCCACCATGTGCACCGGGAGCCGGATGGTTCGACCGTTGTTTCCCAGGCCCCGGGTGATCGCCTGACGGATCCACCAGGTGGCATAGGTGGAGAACTTGAAGCCTTTGCGCCAGTCGAACTTTTCCACAGCCCGAATCAGGCCGAGATTGCCCTCCTGGATCAAGTCGAGGAGGTCGAGCCCGCGTCCGGTGTAACGCTTGGCGATGGAGATCACGAGGCGGAGGTTGGACCGGATGAAGGTCATCTTGGCCTCCTCGCCCTCGGCGACGAGACGCATCAGCTGGGGCCGCTCGGTCACAGGGAAATCGCCTGAATCCAGACGTGCTTTTGCCTTCTTTCCCCGCTCCATGGAACGGGCCAGGTAGACCTCGTCTTCGGCTGTCAGCAGAAGGTGGGCAGATACCTCGTCCAGATAGAGACCGACGGTGTCACCCGGGCCTGAGCCTCGCTCCGGTCTCGCATCACTCGCCCTGATGGGCTTCCCCAAACTGTCCTCCTCAACAACCCCCTGTTGAAAACTAACCCTCCTGGCTGAATCTGGCAAACGAAAATCGCCGTTAGGCAAATCCACCTGGGTACCCTGCGGATTTCAGTGTCACGCCGATCCCAGTTTCGGTTGCTGGTGGCGTTCACCATCGTTTGGGCCATATGGGCGGGCTGGTCCCTGCTCGGCCAAGCCACTCCTTACACCCTTCGCGTTCTCGACGATGCGGGGACACCGGTGGCCTCCGCATTCGTCGACATCAACGGCGAACAGGCCGGTACCAGCACCGAGAGCGGCTCGGTGCAGCTGGAGTGGAACCCGTCACGAACGGTCCTCGAGGTGAGCGCTCCCGGACACGTGCCTCACACCTTGACCATCGCCGCGCGACCGGAGGGGACCGTAGACATCGTGCTCAAAGCGCGTGTGCTTCGCGGGATTGTCGTCGATGCTGCGGGTGCCCCGGTCCAGGCAGCCAGGGTCGATGCCGGGCCAGCCGCCGGGGTGAGTGACAACCAGGGCAAGTTCAGCATCCGGGGTGCAGAGCCGGGGACGATCACTGTTTCCCGGCCGGCTTGGGTCGAGTCCCAGTTCCAGTGGGACGGGGGGCCGGGTGAGGCGACGGTGGAAATCGAGCCGTTCGCGGCTCGGGCCGTCCACATCACCGGCGAGGCCACCGGGGCCAACCTGGCCGGGTTCATCGAGATGGCCGAAACCACCGAGCTCAATGCGTTGATGGTCGACCTCAAGGATGAGACTGGCCTTGTTTGGTACAACAGCAGCAACCCTGTCGCCGACGAGGTGGGTGCCATTCGGGCCGAGTTCGACCTTGGTGAAGTGGCTGCGAGAGCCGAAGAGGCCGGCCTCTACCTCATCGGGAGGCTGGTGATCTTCAACGATCCGACTGCAGCCGTCATGAAGCCCGAAATGGCGGTCTGGGACACTGCGACCAACGCTCCGCTCGAGGCGCGGGGCCAGTACTTCCTGGATCCGACGGATCCCGATGCCCGGGCCTATGCGATGGGGCTCGCCGAGGAAGCATGTGCCATGGGGGTCGACGAGGTCCAGTTCGACTATGTCCGCTTTCCCGACGTTCGCAACGCGACCTCGGTGTTCGACGGTGGGATCAGCCAGGAGGTCCGGATCGACGCGGTCAATTCGCTCCTCACCGAAGCCGTTGCCTTGCTCCACCCGATGGGCTGTGCTGTGGGAGCCGACATCTTCGGGTTCATCACCAAAGCAGAGGACGATGGTGGCATCGGGCAGCGATGGCCCGACGTCACAAGCATCGTCGACGTGGTGTCGCCGATGGTGTACCCATCGCACTACGGCACGGGTTGGTACGGGTTCGACAACCCAAACGATCACCCGGGCCCAATGGTCACCAACGCCCTAGAAGACGGGTTGGAGCGACTCGCCAGAAATGTAGTGGTTCGCCCCTGGCTCCAGGACTTCAATTACACCGCCGACCAGGTGCGGGCACAGATCGAATCCGCCGAGCAATTCGGCCTGGGATGGATGCTGTGGCATGCGGCGTCGGACGTCACTACGGAGGCTCTTGGCCCAGCGGAGTGATTGGCACTATCGCCATAGGTGAAATACGATCGACGGGCTTCCACCCGGAGACTTCTTGCCCTCGTTCGACTCCGAAACCAATACCAGGCTGATCGCCGCCGCCCCGGATTGGAGACGGCAGGAGATGGCATCTGCCCTCCGGGTGTTCGAGTCATTGGTGGAGCCGACCGGCGACGAGGAGGACTGGCGTTACGTCGAGTTCGACACGCCGTTCTCCTCTCTGCAACCTGTGACCAAGCCTGGTGACCCCCTCGGGCCCGGTCCTTTCCTCTCCTCTGTCTCGGAGACGTCGGGTCTGGTGCTCGTGGTGGATGGAGCGGTCATCGACGCCTCGTCGACCGGGGCCGAGGTGCGCCGGTTCGGTGATCTCGACGAGGATCCAGGGTTGGAGCGCAGGGTTGCGGTGGACCACAACAAACTGACCGCGGCTCACGCCGCGTTCTCCACTGACGGCGTGCTCATCGACCTGCCCTCCAGGGCGACCATGACCTCACCATTGGTGATCGAGATTCAGGGAGTGACGCCTGGGGTCGCGACCTTTCCACACGTCGTGGTCAGGGTGGGGGAAGATGCCGAGGCCAGCGTTCTCGTGGTCTACCGGTCAGCGGCCGGGGCCGAGTTGCTGATGGTGCCCCAAGTCGATCTCGAGATCGGTCCCGGGGGACGTCTCCGCTATCTCGCGGTCCAGGGCCTCGACGAGGCGGCGACCTCGGTCGTCCACCAGCGCGTGGTGTTGGACCGGGACTCCACGGCTCGGCTCGGTGAGGTCGGACTCGGGGCGAGGTTGGGGCGCCTGGATCTCGGGGTGAGGCTGGTCGGCGACGGGTCGTCGTCGGAAGTGGTGGGCCTCTACTTCGGTGAGGGCTCCCAGACCCTCGACTACAGAATGCTGATTGTTCACGAGGGTCGCCGCACGTCTTCCGACGTGTTCCTCAAGGGAGCCGTCGAAGACGCCGCGCAGAGTGTGTTCACCGGGCTCCTGCGCATCGAAAAGGACGCTCGGGGGACCACCACCTTCGAGACCAACCGAAACCTGGTCCTCTCCGAAGACGCCAAGGCACATTCGGTGCCCAACCTGGAGATCCTCTGCGACGACGTGGTTTGCGGCCACGGCTCGTCGGTTGGCCCACTCGAGGAAGAGCACCTCTACTACTTGCGGAGCAGGGGCCTGACCAAGGAGCGCGCCGAGCGCCTGCTGATCAAGGGGTTCTTCCAGGAGGTCATCGACCGCCTCCCGATCGCCGCGGTGGGGGCTCCGGTGTCGGAGGAGGTATTTCGACGGTTTGTGTCGGCCCAAGCCGAGGGCCGGGTGGCATGAAGGTCGAGATCGGGCAATTGGACACACTTCCCAGGGAGCGTGGGATCAGGGTGACGGTCGGCGAGACCGTGGTGGCCATGTTCCGCATTGGCGATGAGGTGTTCGCCATCGGTGACGTCTGCTCGCATGCCGAGGCATCGCTCGCCGAGGGCGAGGTCTACGACAAGGCCGTGGAGTGCCCGCGGCATGGCTCGGAATTCGACCTGACTTCTGGAGAGCCCCTGTCGCTGCCCGCCACCCGCCCGGTGCCGGTTTACCAGGTGAGCGTCGAGGACGACATCGTCTACCTCACGCTGGAGGACCAATGAGCACGGCTCTGCGCATCGAAGACCTCTCGGCGGCAATCGGCGGCCGGCAGATCCTCGAGGATCTCGATCTCGAGGTTCCGTTCGGGGAAGTTCACGCCATCATGGGCCCCAACGGCTCGGGGAAATCGACGCTATGTCACGTGCTCACCGGCCGCGAAGGCTATGAGGTATCGGGCATCGCCACTTTGGAGGGTGCCGACCTGTTCTCGATGAGTGTGGACGAGCGTTCCCGACAAGGCCTGCTCCAGAGCTTTCAGTATCCGACCGAAGTTCGCGGGGTGCGCCTCGGGGAGTTCCTCATCGAAGCTCTGGAGGAGCGCGGGGTTGGACGTGACGAGGCCGGCTCCCGGATCGAGGCGGAGGCCAAGAGATTCGACACCACTCGCTTCCTCGACCGCTCCGTGAACAACGACCTATCGGGCGGGGAGAAGAAACGGTCGGAGATCTTCCAGATGGCCGTGCTCCAGCCAAGAGTCGCCCTGCTCGACGAGATCGACTCCGGGCTCGACATCGATGCCGTGCGACAGGTCGCCGGCGCCGTCGAGGAGATGCGCTCACCTGATCTCGGGGTCGTGATGATCACCCACTACAGCCGAATCCTGCGCTACCTGATGCCCGATCGGATTCATGTGATGATCGACGGGCGAATCGTCGACTCCGGGGGCGCCGAGCTGGCGGAAGAGCTGGAGGCGGGCGGGTACGAGGCGGTGAGGACCCGGTTGGGGATCAAGAAGGCAGAGGCACCGGAGCAGAAGATCTCTGATCTCTTCACCGACACTCCGTTCGACGTCTGACCGATGGCCGGTCGCGCCACGGTCGAGCGCTGGCTTCGCGAGCTGACGAACCTCCCGACGGCATCGGGCAGGGAGGACGCCGTGGTCTCGTGGGCCCGGGCCTGGGCGGCGAGACGAGCCGATCTGACGGCGAAGACCGACAGCGGAGGCAACGTGCTCATCACCCAGAAAGGCCGAGCCGGCCCTGCCCCGGTGCTGGCGGTGGCCCACATGGACCATCCCGCTTTTGTCATCGATCAGGTGCGGGGCAGGCAGGCCAGGTACAAGTTCCGGGGAGGGGTTCGACCCGAGTACTTCCCGGGGGCGAAACTCGAGTTCGTCACCGGCAGTGGCGGGGGTGGGTGGGTGGAGGCCCATGATCCCTCGACGGGGGCCGGCTCGATCCGGCTAGACCGCCGGGCGAGCCCAGTGCCCGGGGACCTGGCGCGTTGGCGCCTGACCACCACCAGACCACCGGCTGGCATGTTTCATGCGCCGGCCTGTGACGACCTCGCCGGGTGCGCCGCTGCCCTATCCGCCCTGGACCGAGCCCGCGCCCGTCCCGGCATGAGACATTTCGGGGTTCTCCTCACCAGGGCGGAGGAGGTGGGGTTCATCGGTGCGATCCATTCGGCGAAGTCGGGGCTCATCCCTGCCCGATCGAGGTTGCTGTCTATCGAGGCATCACGTGCCTCAGACGAAGCTCCGATCGGCGGGGGGCCTGTGGTGCGGGTAGGTGACGCCTCGACCGTGTTCGATCGGGAGTTGACCAATCTGATCAGCGGCGCCGCCGCGAGCAGCGGACTCACGCACCAGCGGAAGCTGATGGCTGGTGGATCATGTGAGGCAACGGCGTTCGGGGTCTACGGATATCGTGCCGCCGGGCTCTGCCTGCCGCTTGGCAACTATCACAACATGGGCAACCTCGAGGACGTGGAGAGCGGGATCGGCCCCGCCATACCCCGGATGGAGGTGGTCTCCCTCGCCGACTTCCATGGACTGGTGGAACTTCTCCTCTTGGCGGCCACCGCCGTGGACGGCGATGACGGGTTGCGGGAGCGTCTCGATCGGCTTTACGAGGATTCCCGTCACCTTCTCGGGTGAGCGTCGGCGTTACCGTTCCATTCGACATCAGGCTCAGAAACGAGGACCAGGTGGAGCACAGGATCGAACGAGACTCGATGGGTGAGGTGGAGGTACCCATCGACGCTCATTACGGGGCATCGACCCAACGTGCGGTCGATAACTTCCCGATCTCCGGCGAGCGTTTCAGCCGGGGGTTCATCCGGGCCCTCGGCCTGGTCAAAGGGTCGGCCGCGACCGTCGCCTCCCGGCTCGGGTTCATCGAGGCAGAGATCGGTGGCGCCATCCGCAAGGCCGCAGACGAGGTGATGGATGGTGCACTCGACGATCAGTTCGTCCTCGACATCTTTCAGACTGGGTCCGGCACTTCGACCAACACCAACGCCAACGAGGTGGTCGCCTCCCGGGCCACCGAATTGCTCGGGGAGGAACGTGGCAGCGGTCGGATCCATCCCAACGACCACGTGAATTTCGGCCAGTCGTCCAACGACGTCATCCCAACCGCGATCCACGTCGCTGCCGTGGAAGGGATCCGCTCAGATTTGATCCCGGCTTTGCAGGCGCTGGCCGCCTCGTTGCGGACGAAGGCAGATGAATTCGCCGATGTCGTCAAGTCGGGCCGGACCCATCTCATGGACGCCACGCCGGTGACTTTGGGTCAGGAGTTCGACGGGTGGGCAACCCAGGTCGACAAGGGCGCAGAGCGGCTGGCCAAAATCCTCCCCGAGCTCGAGGAGCTCGCACTCGGCGGCACCGCCGTAGGCACCGGGATCAATGCTCCCGAGGGCTTCGCCCCTGCGGTGATCGAGATGATTTCGGAGCGGACCGGCTATCCATTCCGCGAAGCGGTGAACCACTTCGAGGCTCAGGGGTCGAAGGATGCCGTCGTCATGGCATCCGGGGTGTTGAAGACGATCGCGGTATCGCTGTTCAAGATCGCCAACGACATCCGCTTCCTCGGCTCCGGGCCGACCTCTGGGATCGGTGAGCTGAGGATCCCCGACCTGCAGCCCGGCTCCTCGATCATGCCGGGGAAGGTCAACCCGGTCATGTCCGAGATGGTGATGATGGTGGCAGCCAGGGTCGTCGGCAACGACCTGACAGTCTCCTGGGCCGGCGCCAACGGGAACTTCGAGCTCAATGTGATGATGCCGGTCTTGGCCCACGACCTTCTCGCTTCGATCGATCTGTTGTCCAACGCCACGGGTGCCTTCAGGGCGAAATGCGTTGACGGGATAGAAGCCAACGAAGAACGGGCCAGGGAGCTCCTGGAGCGGAACGCGATCATCGTGACCGCCCTCAACCCTCATATCGGCTACGACGCCGGGGCGAAGATCGCCAAGGAGTCGCTGGCGACCGGCAGGTCGATCAGGGAGCTGGTGTTGGAAGCGGGTCTCATGAGCGCCGACGAGCTGGATGCTGCACTCGACCTGAAGAGGATGACCGAGGGTGGGGTGCTGTAGAGGCTGTCGCCGCGCTATTGCGTCTCGCCCAGCGCCTCGGCCAGGACGTTCCAGGCCAGGCTGGCGCACTTGATCCGCACCGGGTATTGGCGCACACCCTGCAGCGCCTCCATGTCACCAAGGGCCGACCCTGGGTGCTCGGGGTCGACTCCGGGATCTTCACCGCCTTCGAGTGACATCAGACCGCGGAACCTCGCAGCGAGCTGATCGATCTCCGCCCGGGACTTGCCCTTGATCGCCTCGCTCATCATCGATGCCGAGGATTGGCTGATAGAGCATCCTTGGCTTTGGAGAGCCACCGATGCCACCTGGTCGCCATCGAACGCGAGCTCGAGGGTGACCTCGTCCCCGCACAATGGATTGACTCCCTGGGCCTTGGCATCGGGCGCGTCGAGGTGCCCCTGGTTCCGTGGGTTGCGGTAATGGTCGAGGATGACCTCCCGATACAGGTCTTCGAGGCTCATGTCCCCAGCCCGAACAACTCGCCGGCCCTCCGTAGTCCACCAATGAGGGCGTCGATGTCCTCTTCGGTGTTGTAGACGTAGAAGCTCGCCCTCGCCGTCGCCGTCACACCCAGCCGCCGCATGAGCGGCCTGGCACAATGATGCCCGGCGCGCACCGAGACACCGGACTCGTCGAGGATCGTCGCCAGATCGTGGGCGTGAACCGCTTCCATCGACATCGAGATCACCCCGCCACGGTCCTCGGTTCCCGGGGGGCCTTGTATGGAGAGACCGGGCACGTCCCCGAGGCGGCTCAGAGCGATCTCGGTGAGCTCGAGGTCGTGCTGGAAGATCTTGTCCATGCCGATCGACTCCAGGTAATCGATTGCCGCGTGCAGCCCGACGGCCTCGATGATCGGAGGGGTGCCCGCCTCGAAGCGGTGAGGGATCTCGGCCCAGGTCGCGTCGAAGAGGGTGACATCGGAGATCATCTCCCCGCCTCCTTCGAATGGCTCAGTCTCCTCGAGGGCGTCGAACTTGCCCCAGAGGACGCCGATCGCGGTGGGTCCCAGCATCTTGTGTGCGGAGAAGGCGACGAAATCCGCCCCCATCTCATTGACGTCGATGCGGGAATGTGGCGCCAGCTGGGCGGCGTCGACGACCACTCGGGCCCCCCCGGCGTGGGCGATGTCGGCGATCTCACGAACCGGTGGCATGGTGCCCAAGACGTTCGACATGCCGGTGAGGGCAACTACCTTCACGTCTGGGCCCATCTTCGCCCGGAACGCATCGACATCGAGTCGAAAGTCGTCGGTGACCGGGATGTGATCGAGGGTGGCACCGGTGCGCTTGGCCACCATCTGCCAGGGGACCAGGTTGGCGTGGTGTTCCATCTCGGTGCTCATGATCCGATCGTCCGGTCCCAGGTTCTCGAGGCCCCATCCGAAGGCCACGGTGTTCAACGCGGTGGTCGTTCCCCGGGTGAAGATCACCTCACGGCGGTCGGTGGCGCCGATGAACTCGGCCACTCTCTGCCGGGCGGCCTCGTAGGCATCGGTGGCGGCGACCGACAATCGATAGGCGCCGCGATGGACGTTGGCGTAGGAGGTCCTGGCGAAGCGGTCCATGGCCTCCAACACCGGGATCGGCTTCTGGGAGGAGGCGGCTGAATCGAGGAAATGGACCCCGTTGCCGAGGACCGGGAAGTCTGACTTCAGATGGGATAGGTCGGTCACGCTCAGGTCAACACCGTGCGGAAGGAATCGTATCCCTCCTCTTCGAGGCGGGCCGCCAGCCCGGCGCCCCCGCTTTCCAGGATCCTCCCATCCATGAAGATGTGGATCTGATCCGGGGTGACATAGTCGAGGAGCCGCTGGTAGTGGGTGATGATGAGGAAGCCCCGCTCCGGCCCCGTCAGCTTGTTCACACCATCGGCGACGGTGCGCAGCGCGTCGATGTCCAGGCCGGAGTCGGTCTCGTCCATGATCGCCAGCTCCGGCTCGAGCACCGCCATCTGCAGCACCTCGTTCCGCTTGCGCTCCCCGCCGGAGAAACCCTCGTTGAGGTACCGATCGGCGAAGGATGACTCCATCCCCAGCTCTTTCATGGCATCCATCACCTTGAGCCTCAGCTCGAGCACGGTCAGGTCGACTCCAGTGCGGTTGGACAACGCCTGGCGGAGGAATTGGATGACGGAGACCCCGGGGATGGCCTCGGGGTGTTGGAAGGCGAGGAACATCCCATTCATCCCACGCTGATAGGCAGGCATTGCAGTCACGTCCTCACCGCGGTAGAGGACCCTTCCCCGGGTCACCTTGTACCCGGGATGGCCCATCAGCACCGAAGCCAGGGTCGACTTCCCCGAGCCGTTTGGGCCCATCAAGGCGTGGATCTCCCCACGGTCGACGGTGAGGTCGACGCCGCGGAGGATCTCGACCGCACCCGCGCTGGCATGGAGGTCTTCGATCTGGAGCAGGGGTGCTTGGTCGCTCACAGGGTCAATGGTATTTCCACTATCCGCGTAGGGAAAACTCGGTGATCGCGGCCCACACCGGGCGTGCCAGGCGATCCAGGGCTTTCACGGAGATCGGGAACACGGTGGTGGGGGTTCCACCGGCCGCCCAGACCGGGTCGTTGCGCCGCAACGCCGGATCGGCAAACACCCGAATCGGCGCGTCGTGCCCGAACGGCGGGGTGCCTCCGGCGGCGTATCCGGTCGCCATCCGCACCTCCTCGAGGGTCGCCCTCCGGGTGCTCGCTGCTCCGGCGGCAACCGCAAGGGCCTCCGGGTCGAGGCGAAGGTCGCCGGGGACCAGGGCCAGAACCGGCTCCTCCGAGCCGTTGTCTCCTACCAGGACGAAGACCAGGGACTTGACGATCGCTGCGACCGGGCAGCCGACGGCCCTGGCCGCGTCATCCGCTGTCTTCGTTCCCTGAGGGAACTCCTCGATGGCGAACTCGAATTCCGGCACCCGGGAGACGAGGCGGCGGGTGGCTTCGGGAATCGAGGTCATCCCCGAATCACGTCCAGCATCGCGTCGACGCCCTCGAGATCCGACAGATCGAGCCACTGCAGGTAGATGCGTTCGACTCCCGCAACAGCGAGCCCGGCGACAGCCTCTGCGACTCGATTCGGTGTGCCGAGGATGGCGCCCATCTCGCCATAACGGGCCTCGATCTCTTCGGGACTACGTCCGTTGCCAAACCCGGAAGCGAAACGGGTCAACCGCTCTCGATATTCGGCATCGGTCTTCCCCACTATCACAGGTCCCATGACCGTGGCTTCGACTTCTCGACCGTGCGCCGCCTCCCGCATCGTGGCGATCCTGGTCGCAGCTTCTTCGGCGGGACAGATGAAGAAGTTGTATTCGTCGGCCCGAGACCCGGCCAGGGCAGGGGTGCGTCGGGGGCCGCCGCCCCCGATGACTATTCGCAGTCCCCGAGGCTTCGGCTCGACATCGGCGTCGAGCCGATAATGCTTGCCTTCGAAACGGGAGGGGCCAGGCTCGAACGCCGCCTCCAGGTAACCGAGAGCCTCCTCGAATCGCTCCCACCGCTCTGACCAGCTCGGGAACTCGATGCCCAGCGATCGATGCTCGAACTCCATCCAACCGGTGCCGATTCCAAGATCGAAGCGGCCACCCGACATTTGGTCGAGGCTGGCAGCGCTCTTCGCGATTACCGCCGGATGCCTGAAAGTGATCGGCGTGACCAGCACGCAGAGCCGGATCTCGCTGGTGTCTCGGGCCAGGCCGGCGAGGGTCACAAAGGCATCGGAGGCGTCCGGTGTTGGATCCCGGTCGGAGAGGTAATGGTCGCACCGAGCGAACGAAACCAGGCCGTGGCTCTCTGCCAGGCGGGCTGCGCGCAGCATCTGCTCGTAGGTGCCCCCGAAGTGGGGCTCGGTCATCAGAGAGAAGCGCAAGGTCCCACCTCAGTCGACCTCGACATCGAAGCCCTCCTTGGCCAGCGCCGCACGGAGAGTCTCCACCTCGCCGGGTCGCACCGAGATGGTGAGGATGCCACCGCCGCCGTGCACCGCGTGGCGGAGCTGGAGATCACGGACGTCGACCCGGCTCGTCTGCAGGGCATGGCCGACCCGGGCGATCTCACCCGGCCGGTCGGTGAGGATCACCTCGACCCCGACGACCGGAGACGCCATGGCCGCTCTCTGCCGACGGGCGCTCTCCAGATTGCGTCCCAGGGCGGCGAGATCCCCTCGATCGATCTCGGATCGAATGGACTCCAGGTGACTGATCATCTCGTCCACGGCGAGGCTGACGGATTGAGAGTTGGCCGCCAGTATCTCGGGCCACCAATCTGATTCGGTGAGCGCCACCCGGGTCAGATCCCGGAAGCTTCCAGAGACCAGCTCCGTGGTGTCCGGGTTGCGGGATACGAGGTCGACGAGGGCGACGGCGAGCAAATGGGGGAGATGTGATATGGCGGCGACCACCCGATCGTGATGGTCAGCCGGCATCACCACCGGGTTGGCGCCGACCGAGGTGACGATGCCGCGCATCAGGTCCACATCCTGAGACCTGGCCCCGTCGTCGCACAGGATCCATGCCGCCCCGCGGAACAGCGCGCCGCTGGCTGCACCGGGGCCGGCATGCTCGCGCCCGGCCATGGGGTGACCGCCCACGAAGCGGACACCTGCGGGCACCGCGGCCAGCATCGGCTGTTTGACCCCGGTCACATCGGTGACCAGCGCGTTCGTTCTGATGCCGGCCAGGGTTTCCACGTTCGCAGACAGCGGACCGGCGAGGACAACGAGGTCGGCATGGTTCATCGCCTCCGATGCCGAGTCGAATGCGTCCAGCGCCCCGTGGTCGGATGCCATTCTCAGCGCCTCGGGAGTCTTGTCCCACCCGCGGGTGCCCCAACCCTGATCCCGTAACGCCATTCCGATCGAAGCGCCTATGAGCCCGGTGCCGATGATCGCCGCCGTTCGCATCTCCGGGCTCAATCCTGGTAGGCCTCGAGGACGACGTCGAGAACGGTGAGGTCGCGAACGAACATCTGCATGTAGTAGCGCTGGCACCCTGCCTCGGCCAGGGCGGCCAGCATCTCCGAAGCCTTGGATCCCGACCCATGGGGGTATCCCCGCTCCTCGTAGACCTCCTCGATCCGATCCGGTGTCGACTTGGTCTTGGCTGCATGTTGCTCGAGGATGCGCCGGTAGTCCCTCTCCTTCCGCGCCGCCACCGCCGGACTGGCAGAGCTGAGGAAGATCGTCGATGGATCCCTTCCCGCCTCGACCGCCCACTCACGAGCTGTCGCTGCACGATCCCTGAAGTAGTCGGGGTGCCCGGCGTAGATGTTGAACTCGTCGGCGTACAGGCCGGCCAGGCGGGGGGTCTTCTTGGCGCCACCACCGCCGACCAGTAGTCGAAGGTTCATGGGATGAGGCTGGGGGTCGAAGTCGCCGAGTTGGTAGTGCTCACCGTGGAACGGGGCTGACTCCGGGTTCAGGGCCGCCCGAAGATACGCGAAGCACTCGTCGAGCATTTGGTAGCGGGTGCTGCGGTCGGGGAAATCGATTCCGAAGAGGGTGAACTCCTCGGTCAACCAGCCGACTCCCACTCCGAGGGTGAACCGGCCGGCTGAGATCTCGTCCAGGGTGATTGCCATCTTGTAGATCACCGCGGGATGACGAAAGGTGACCGGAGATACGAGTGACGCCAGCTCGATGCCCGAGGTCTCTCGGGCCAAGGCCGCGAGATGGACGTAGTGATCGAAGGCAGGAACGGCGAGCTCGTCACCCCGCTCCAGGTAGTGGTCAGGCAGTGCGACGGCTGCGAGGCGGTTCTCCTCTGCCCAGCGGGCGGTGGCCAACACCAGCTCCCAAGGCCCCCTGGTCTGTACCGCCAAGTCCATCGAGCGAGATTAGGGGGCCGGCCCGACCCTTCAGCCGACGGCCGCGGCGTCGACCAGCAGGGCCCGGGCGTGGGCGGCGACATCAAAGGAGGGGTCGAGGACACGGTGGAGTGCGATCCCGTTCAGCGCGAGGACCAAGGTCTCCGCCCTTCGCGTGGCGTGGCCCTCATCGATCTCCGGAGCCTGACGCTGCAGGGCGGAGGCAAAACGACGGACCCTTCCCTCGTGATGGCGAATCAGGCGGCCTTTCAGCTCGGGGTTGGCGGCCGCACCCGAAACTGCAATCCGGATGTAGACCGCTGACAGCGCGGGCTGCTCTTCCAGGAAGCGCTCGTAGGCGCGGACCAGCTCCTCGAGGGTGTCGGTCCCCTGATGCTCCGGGTCGGGATCGACGGCATCGATGGCCTCCCGCACCACTGTGAGGATCGCCTGCTCCTTGGAGTCGAAGAGGTTGTAGAAGCTGCCGGGGAGCACGCCTGCCCGATCGCAGATTCCCTTGATCGTGGTCCCCTCCAAGCCCTCCCCGGCGATCATCGACCGAGTCGCGCCCAGGATCCGGTCCCTGGTCTCCAGTCCGGCCTTGTACCGCATAGTGGAGACGGTAGTTCTTCCCGCTTACATTGAGCGTTCGCACAAATTAGAATCATCACTCAAATACTGGGAGCCGGTGGTCGGTGAGTCATTACAGGTCCAATCTCAGGGATATCGAGTTCAACCTCTTCGAGGTCCATCGGATCCAGGATCACCTCGGGGCTGAACCCTGGCCCGACCTCGACGCCGACACGGTTCGTGATGTTCTTCGCGAGATCGAGCGACTGGCCCGCGAGGAGTTCGCCTCCTCGTATGTCGATCAGGACCGGATCCCTCTCGAGTTGAAGGACGGCACCGTTGCCCTCCCCGAGTCGGTGCAAGCCGGAGTCCGCGCCTACCGCGAGGGCGGGTGGGACAAGTTCGGAGCGCCGGCCGCCCTGGGGGGGACGCCGGTCCCGCCCTCCGTCCTGTGGGCCACACAGGAGATGCTTCTCGCCTCCAACACCACTGTGAGCTGGTACGCGGGCGGGGCACTTTTTGCCAGGGTGCTCTTCGAGGAGGGCACGGAGGAGCAGAAGGACCTGGCCCGGCACTGGATAGACGAGCACTGGTCGGGGAGCATGATCCTCACCGAGCCCGACGCCGGCTCCGATGTCGGGGCGGGGACCACCAAGGCCATGGACATGGGTGACGGCACATGGCACATCGAGGGTGTGAAGCGGTTCATAACCGGTGGCGAGCACGACGCCAGCGAGAACATCATCCACTTGGTCCTGGCCCGTCCCGAGGGGGCGATTGCAGGCAGCAAAGGGCTGTCGCTCTTCGTCGTGCCCAAGTACCTCGTGAACCCCGATGGGAGCCTCGGCGAGCGCAACGGCGTGGTGGCGACCAATCTCGAGAAGAAGATGGGGCTCAAGGGCTCCACCACCTGCGAGATGACGTTCGGGGCCGAGCGGCCGGCCATCGGGTATCTGGTGGGGGATCGCCACGACGGCATCCGGCAGATGTTCCGGGTCATCGAAGGGGCGCGGATGATGATCGGCACCAAGTCGATGGGCACGCTGAGCACCGGCTATCTCAACGCGCTGGCCTATGCCAGAGAGCGTCATCAGGGAGCCGATCTCACCGAGGCGACGGACAAGACGGCACCTCGGGTCCCGATCGTCGATCACCCGGACGTTCGCCGGATGCTGATGACGCTCAAGTCGTATGCGGAGGGGCTACGGGCATTGGTCATGTACACGGCGTGGGTCCAGGACCAGGCTCAGATCCATCCCGACGACGACCGGTGGGAGCGCAGGTCCGATCTCCTGCTGCCCATGGTGAAGGGGTACTCGTCCGAAACGGCCTACGAGCAACTGGCCGATGCGCTCCAGGTGTTCGGGGGCTCGGGGTTCACCCAGGATTACCCGCTCGAGCAATACATCCGGGACACCAAGATCGACACCATCTACGAGGGGACGACCGGGATCCAGGCCCTCGACCTCTTCTTCCGCAAGATCGCCCGGGACCAGGGGTCGACGCTGGCCGCCCTGGCCTCGGAGATCACCGAGTTCGTCAAAGGCGGGCACGACGCCGACCCGCTCTCGGCTGAGAGGGAGCAGTTGAGCCGGATGCTGGACGACGCCCAGGGTCAGCTGGGGAGCATGGTCGAGAATTTGATGGCGTCCTTTTCAGGGGAAGCGACCGAGGTCTACAAAGTCGGTCTCCACACCACCTCGCTCCTCGACTCCTTCGCCGAGGTCGTCATCGCATGGCAGATGCTGCGGCACGCCGAGATCGCCATTTCCGGCGCGGAACGAGACCCCTACCTTCGGGGCAAGGTGGAGTCGGCTCGCTGGTTCCTGGACCATGCCGCTCCCCGGATAGCCGCGAGGCGTCGTCTCGCCGAAGCGGAGGACGGATCACTGATGCAGGTGCCTGTCGAGGCGTTCTAGAGGGCCTTGCCTGCGCAAACGCATACACCCCGATACGCATAACGTTGTCAGATGTCCGGCTCTGCCCTCGCCCTGGTTGCCGTCCTGGTGGGCGTTTTTCTGTTCATCGTTGCCCTGGTGGTGTGGCAGGAGGCGCGCCGGCGGCCCAGCTACGACCCTTTGACCTACGTCGTGGAGGACGCGGTGCGGCATGTGGAGACCGGGCTCTCCGAGGAAGGTGAGCCGACGCTGCCCAGGGCCGACATCAGGCGCATCCTGGAATGGGAGGTCTTCTATCTCCAGGGCCTGGCGCAGGAGGACAGGTCGAAACCTGTGGAGACCGTCGCCGGCGGTCACGAAGCGTCGGTCGACTTCATCCTCGACCAGGTCGCCACCAAACACAGCGTGACCTACGCTCGCCGCGACGTAGAGAATGTGCTTCGCCTCGAAGCCGACTATCTGTATCGGATCGGCGCGGTGGGCGACCCTGTTGAAGACGACGGAGGTGAGAGTCGATGATCGTTCGTTGCGGCGCATGCCGGACCCAGTTCGAAGTAGCTGGAGCCGGCCGGTTCGCGTGCCCCGCCTGCGGCTCGGTCAATGTGGTCCGAAATCAGTCCGGGGGAGGGCCCGCGACAGTCGGCGGTTATCCCGCAGTCCCAGGGGCGGCGGATCCGGGTGGACCGCCCCAGGCACCTCCGCCACCCCCGCCGCCCGACCGCCCCTCACCCCGCATCACATGTCCTGAATGTGCCTTCACGTTCATTGTCGGCGACATCGCGGTGGCCACTTGCCCCAACTGCGAGACGGAGGTCCAGACCGGTCGCGGCGGGGCCCCATCTCCTCCACCGGGGCCCTCGTCCGAGGAAGAATGAGCCGCCTGACGCGGTTCGAGCACTATCGGTTCGTCGGTGTGCGAGACACGATGCTGGTCTACGACTGCGACGACGAGGACCAGTACGGCGAGCTCCGGGAGAGAGTCGACGCCGATGCCCTGGTCACGAGGAATCTCCTACAGGCATTTGCCCCTGACACCGAGTTTGAGGCGCGGAATCGTGGCTTCAAGCCGGCCGCCCCGAGCGCTTCCTAAGAGCGGGGCATGAGCCCTTCGGCGACGAGATCGCCGATTCGGCTTCCCCGTCCATGGAAGAAGTGGTCGCCCGGCGTCAGCACGCACTCGATCGTGTGCGCCTTGCAGTAGGAGAGAAGGGTGTCGGCGTCGACCACCTGCTCGCGATGGCCGAGGATCATTCGCTTGGGCCCGTTGGGCAGTAGGTCGGGCAGGCGCTCCGGGGGCGGGGCGATCCCTGTGTAGGCGATGGTCTCCTCGTTGTCGGCCAGCCAGTTGAGCCCGACGGCAGCCCCGAAGGACCACCCGGCGAGGCCCACCGGAAGCCCCCGCTTTCTTGCCGCCTCCACCCCGGCGGCCACATCCAGGCGCTCGGAGTCGCCGCCGTCGTGGATGCCGGAGCTCTCCCCGGTGCCCCGGAAATTGAAGCGAAGCACGGAGAAGCCTCGTTCCACCAGGCGCAGGGCCACGGCGATCATCAGCGGTGCGTTCATCGTCCCCCGGTCCAGAGGATCGGGATGGCAGAAAACCACGGTCCCGTGTGGCCGGCCTGACAGGTCCCAGCGAGCCTCGAGGGTCTGCCCGTCTTCGGTCGTGAGGGTGTCCCGCTCACTCATGACAGGACGACGAAGAGCCAGATGGCGGCCGCACCAACGACGACGAATGCAAGCAGGGCGGTGGCGATCAACAGCCAACGGGTGGGCATCAGGTGCGAGGGAGGCTAACCCCGGGCACAACTAGGCTCGCTGGCACAGGCCGACCGAAAGGCAGGAGTTGCACGACATCGTCATCGTTGGCGGAGGACCAGGGGGATATGCCTCCGCCCTCTACGCCCACAACTTCGGGTTGTCGGTAGCGATGGTGGAAAGGGAGCGGCCTGGCGGCACCTGCCTCCTCAGGGGATGCATCCCTGCGAAGCAATGGCTCTATGTGGCCGACGTGTTCACCACCGTCGCCCACAGTGCGGAGTTCGGTGTGGTCACGGAGCAGCCGACTCTCGACTGGAAGGCGGCGCTGGCCCGAAAGAACCAGACCGTCGAGGGCCTGGTCCGGGGTTTGGCGGGCTTGCTCAAGCAAAAGGGCGTCGAGGTGATCACCGGTGTCGGAAAGCTCGCCGGCCAGGGAAAGGTCGAAGTAGCCACAGACAGCGGCGACAGGGTTCTCGAGGCGCGCGCCGTGATCCTCGCCACCGGCTCCTACGCCAGGACGATTCCTGGCTACGAGATCGACGGCACCCGAATCGTCACCTCCGACCACGCCCTCGATTGGGATGAGCGCCCAGATCGAGTGGCGATCATCGGCGGAGGGGTGATCGGTTGTGAGTTCGCCTCGTTCCTGGTCGATCTCGGGTCGGAGGTTCACGTGTTCGAGGTGATGGACCAGATACTCCCCGGATCGGACCCTGAAGCTGCCCGACAGCTGCAGCGTCAGCTACAGAAGCGGGGTGTGAAGTTCCACATCGGGGTCGAGGTGGCCGAGCCGGCGCTTGGGCAGGCGATCACCGTTCCTTTCGGAGATGAGGCGGTCGAGGTGGACGTGGTCCTGGTCTCCGTGGGGCGCGGGCCCAACACCGAGGGCGTGGGCTTGGAGACAACTGCTGCCACCTTGGACCGAGGGTTCGTCGAGGTCGACCCGGCAACGATGCTCACCAAGCAGGAAGGGCTCTACGCGGTGGGCGATATCGTCGCCGGCACGCCCCAGTTGGCACATGTCGGGTTCGCCGAGGGCATCGCCGCCGTCACCCACATTGCCACCGGTCGTCCCCAGCCGGTGAACTACCAGGCAATTCCCCGGGTCACCTATACCCATCCGGAGGTCGCAGAGGTCGGGATCAACGAAGAGCAGGCGGGTGACCAGGGCCTGGAAGTGGTTGCTGCCAAGCACGCCTTCAATGGCATCGGGCGGGCGATCATCATCGGCGACAACCAGGGTTTCGCAAAGGTGGTCTCGATCAAGGGAGGGCCCATCGTCGGGGCGACCGTCATCGGGCCCCAGGCCGGCGAGCTGATCCATGAGTTGATGTTCTCCGTGGGATGGGAGGCGCTCCCCGAAGAGGCAGCCGCATTCATCCACTCCCACCCGTCACTGTCCGAGGCGGTCGGCGAGACGTTGATGTCCGCATCCGGCCGCAGTCTGCATTGAGAGGAGCCTGACTTGCCGACAACCGTGACGATGCCCCAGCTCGGGGAGACCGTTACCGAGGGCACGATCCTGAGGTGGGCGAAGCAGGTTGGGGATTCGATCGCCGAGGACGAGGCACTGGTCGAGATCTCCACCGACAAGGTCGACACCGAGGTGCCCTCGCCTGCGGCGGGCACCGTGCTCGAGATCTTGGTGGCCGAAGGTGACACGGTGGGAGTGGGGACCGCTCTTGCCGTTATCGGTGACGCCGGTGAGCAGCCCGGCTCCGCTGCTGCACCGGAAAGCTCGCCGGCCGTGGAGCCCGCCGAGTCGGCGGCACCCGAACCTTCACCAGCTGCTGCCGGACCCGAGCAGCCGGCGCCCGACGAACGAGCGCCAACGGAACCGGCGCCCGCCAGGCAGGAGGTGAGCGAGCCGACGTCCGAGGAGGTGGACGCCTTCTTCAGCGAGCCAGATGTGACCGAGCGGCAGCCCAACCTGTTGTCCCCGGTGGTGCGCAAGTTGATCAGGGAGCACGAGATCGACGTCTCCAAGGTCAGTGGCACCGGCCAGGGGGGACGGATCACACGCAAGGACGTCGAGAGCTACCTCGAGGGAGCCGCTCCGGCACCGGCGCGACCGGGCGGTGCCGAAGGGGAAGCGGCCACCCAGGTTGGCGACGAGCCCGAGCCGGCGGCAGCCAGACCCGCTCCCGAGCCCGCCCCGGCGCAGGAGGCGGCGCCGGAGCCCACTGGAGCCCCCGATGCGGGCACCGAGGAAGTCGACCTGGACCGAATCCGGGTCCGCATTGCCGAGAACATGATTCGTTCCAAGCAGACCGCGGCCCACGTCTGGACCTCGGTCGAGGTCGATTACGAGCGGGTGGAGCGGGTGCGCCAGGCCAACCGGGAGCGCTTCAAGACGGACGAGGGATTCTCACTCACCTACCTGCCGTTCATCTCGAGGGCGACGATCGACGCCCTCAAGGCTTTCCCCGTCGTCAATAGCTCGCTCGACCTCGAGAACAAGAAGGCGCTGTTCCACAAGAAGGTCGACCTCGGCATTGCCATCGACCTCGAGCAGGGCGGTCTGGTCGTGGCCCGGGTTCGCAACGCCGACGGATTGCGCCTGGTTGGGCTTGCCCGTGAGATCCGGGCTCTGGCCGACCGAGGGCGCAGCGGGAAACTCGGGCTCGACGATCTGACCGGCTCGACGTTCACCATCACCAATCCCGGGCCGTTCGGATCGTTCATGTCTGCGCCGATCATCAATGTCCCAAATGTCGCCATCCTCTCCACCGAAACGGTCACCAAGCGGCCGACGGTGATCTCGACGCCCGATGGCCAGGACATGATCGCCATCCGCCACATCGGGTACCTGGGCCTCACTTGGGATCACCGCGCCTTCGATGGCTCCACGGCCGTGCTGTTCCTGCAGAAGATCAAGCAGAACCTGGAGAGCTGGGATTGGGAGCAGGAGCTGGCTTGAGTATTTCTCCCCCCAGGAGCGAAGCGACGATGGGGGAAGTACCCCGAATGGGTGAGGGGGCCGTTGCGCCGCCTTTGCTCCGAACTCGTTGGTTGGGGCGGCTTCCCTACACCGAGGCGTGGGACCTTCAGCGCGCATTCCACGAGGGAAAGGCCGTCGGGCGCACCCAGGACGACTATCTCCTTCTGCTCGAGCACCCGCCCGTGTTCACCGTTGGGCGCAATGGCTCGATTGCCAACCTGCTGGCCACCCAGGCGGCGGTCTTGGAGGCAGGCGCCGAGGTCCATCACGTGGACCGCGGTGGGGACATCACGTTCCACGGGCCTGGGCAACTCGTCGGCTACCCGATTCTCTCGCTGAACGACCCCAAGCAGGTCGTCCCCTACGTCCGTCGGCTGGAAGAGGCCTTGGTGCGCACGATTGCCGGATTAGGGGTCGAGGCTTGGACCGAGCCCGGGCTCACCGGCGTTTGGACCAGCCAGGGCAAGGTGGCCGCAATCGGTGTCAAGGTGTCGAGGCGGGTCACCATGCATGGTTTCGCCCTCAACCTCCATCCTGACATGGGGTTCTTCGCGATGATGAACCCCTGTGGGATCACGGATCGAGGTGTCACCGATCTCTCCCGCCTCACCGGGCGGCGGGTCACGATCGAGGAGGCGGTCGAAGCCCTGCTTCCCAACTTCGAGGAGGTGTTCGGCTACACCGAATCGGAGCGACAGTTCGCGTCGTACGTCAGGGGACAGGGGCGCGCCGAGGGATTTGAGGTCGATCGCCTTCTCGCGTCAGGGACCTTCAGCCCAGAGCGGCGCACTCAGCAGCCGGTTCTGATCAATGGCCGTTTGGCCGGTGAGCCGCCACGACCGGAGTGGATGAAGGTCACCGCCCGCCTCGACGGGGACTATCTCGAACTGAAGAAGCTGATGCGCAGCCTGGAGCTGAACACGGTATGCGAGGAAGCCAACTGCCCCAACATCTACGAGTGCTGGGGCATGGGGACCGCCACGCTGATGATCCTGGGGGACAAGTGCACCAGGGCATGCTCGTTCTGCAACGTGACGACGGGGAAGCCGACCGAGCTCGACGTATTCGAGCCCTACCGGGCGGCGGAGGCGATCCGGAAGATGGCTCTGAAACATGCGGTGATCACGTCTGTGAACCGAGACGATCTCGATGACGGAGGCTCCGCCATCTTCGCTCACACCATCACCGAGACCCGGCGCCGGTCCCCGGGGACCGAGATCGAGGTGCTGATCCCGGACTTCAAAGGCGAGCGTGACGCGCTGCAGACCGTCATGGATGCTGTGCCGGAGGTCCTCAATCACAACACCGAGACCGTGCTTCGCTTGCAGCGGGACATCAGGACGTCGGCCAACTACGGCCGATCGCTGGCACTGCTCTGGAGGGCGAAGCAGATGGCTCCCGAGGGGCTGACCAAGTCAGGGCTGATCGTTGGGATGGGTGAGACCCGCGAGGAGGTGATGGGGGCTCTCGCCGACATGCGAGCGGTCGGGGTGGACATCATCACCATCGGTCAGTATCTGCGACCGACCGCGGGACATCGCCCGATACACCGCTACGTGCATCCCGACGAGTTCGCCGACTACAAGGCCTTCGGCGAGGGAAGAGGGATACCTCACGTCGAATCTGGCCCGCTGGTGCGATCCAGCTATCACGCCAAGGAGAGCCGGGCCGCGGTCCCGGTCTCCATCGGGACCAGCGCCGGGAACTGATGGCCGGGCCGAGCCGGCCCATGTGGACCTGCCCGCGATGTGGGCGGTCCTACGCCATCCGAAACCAGACCCATGCCTGCTTGGACCTGAGCGCGGACCAATACCTGGCCGACAAGGGCATGCTGGCGAGATCGATCTATGAGTCGGTGGTCGCGGCATTGGAGTCCTGTGGCGAGTTCCGGGTCCATGCCCAGAAGACCAGGATCGCCTTCATCTCCCGGATGAGCTTTGCCGGGATCTCGGCGACCAGGCGTTGGATCGATCTCTCGTTCATCCTTCCCGCGCCGGATGACGACCAGAGGATCCGGAAGCTCTTCCTCTACGGCCCTACCAGCTGGGGGCACTCGGTTCGGATCTTCGACCCCGGCGACGTCGACTTGCAGGTGCGGGAGTGGCTCCGCCATGCCTGGCGTCGAGGCAACCAGGAGACTCTGGACTCCGGAGCGCCGGTGGCTCCTCTCCAGGGGCGGGCATTGGAACTACTCGAAACCGCCTTCACGGGAAAGGTGCGGAGCGACACCGGGGAGCTCCTGGTGGAACTCCCCGGGCACGTGGCCCAGGCCCTGGCGTTGGTCGACTCGGTCCCGGCGCGGGCTCGTGGCGTTCGTTTTCAAGGGAAGCTGATCCGAAGCGAAGGGTCAGTGGCTTTGATCATCGATCCCGGCGCCGGCGTGACAGAGGGGGACAGCGCCGACTTCTACCTGGGGTGACCCTTCGAGATTAGTCGCGCTCCTCGGGCGGGATTGGCGGGGGCTCGCCGTCCGGAGGCCATTCAGGTGGCGGTTCGACAGAAGCCGGCGCGAGGGCGCGCAGTCGGTCGGCCACCCGGAGGAAGAAGCTCGCGGCCTCCTCACGACTGAGGGTTCGCTGGGGGCAGAATCGGCCGCCGCCACAACCCTCGGTCAACCCGGCAGCGGCGAACGTGTTGATCGCCGACTCTGCCCAATGGCCGTCGTCGTCGTTGAACGCATTGCCGCCTGCAGCGGGCAGGCGGAGAGCTCGCACGGTCATCGTGGCGAACTCGGCACGAGTCAGCATCCGGTCGGCGCAGAAGCGACCGGGGAAGCACCCGGTGGTGATCCCGGCGGCGGCAACCTTGTTGATCGCCCCTTCGAACAGATGGCCGTCGTCGTCTGAGAAGTAGTCCTTCGCTGCCGGCGGCAGGGCCAGTACCCGGGCGAAGAGGGCGGCCACCTCGCCCCGCGTCATCAGCCGCTGTGGGCAGGCGAGCCGGTATCCGCACCCGTAGAGCAGCCCTCTGGCATGGAGCTCGGTGAGGGCCTTCTTGTGGAGGCTGGAGTTGTCGTCGGTGAATGGGTCAAGGCAACCGACCCGACCTTCTGTCGATACCACGAACTGGTCGACCGACATGGAGAGGGTGTTCGGGGTCGGCCAATCCCCACCGAAGTAGATGTTGAGCCACATCTCCCTTATCCCGACCGTGGTCTCGGCGGCGCGGCGAAACTGGATCCCGGATCGGGTGAATCGCTTGGTGCCGTCGAGCCAACCTTCGATCAGGCCATTGTTCTGACCCGGAGTGTTCAGCCGCACGTGTCCCTCGATGCACTGCCACCGGCCCTGGTCGAGGCTGGCCCCGGGCCAGTAGAGACTCTCACCGCACTCTCCAGGCTGATCCACGTGATAGAGGTAGATGCCAATCGGCACATCGCCTGGCGGTGCCCCCTGGGTGCCGGCCGCACCGAACAGGCCTCGCGCCGACCATCCAGGGGAGCTGGGTGTGGACGGGATACAGCCCCGGGCACTTGCCGAATAGAGGCCGGACAGGCCGGGGAGCTTTCCCGAGCCCGCCGAGTTCCAGTTCCGTAACCGGATGTGATAGCGGTACCAGGCCTCGGTGGGCGAAGGCAGGGGGAGACGGTCGAAGGGCCCGAATCCACGGAACCCGCCGGTGGGGATGGTCACGTCGAGGCCGTATCCGGCGTAGCCGGCAGTGACCCGCTTGGCGCGCTGGACATCCAGCGTCCGGTAGTCGACGAGGCCGGTGGCCCAGTCCTCGGACTCGAAATCGCGCACCGCGACCGGCTCCGCTAAGGCGGGAGAACCGACGCTGGTCACCACCAAGGCGACGGTGAGGGCGATGACGATTCGCAAGCGCAATGCCGTCACCAGATGAAACCGTAGTTGGTTACTGGCGTTACGCGGCCGGCGTTCGCCTCTTGGTTATCGTTGCCTGGCTTTGCTGGAGACCCAAGTCCCCTCGCGGCCCGGGCGCCGCTTCGATCACGCCGGCCGCATCGGGCGGCTGCGACAGCTGATGTCTGAGACCTCGACCGATGCCGTCATGCTCTCGGCGGGATCGGATCTTCCCTATTTCACCGGCTATGAGGCAATGGCTTCGGAGCGGCTCACCATGCTGGTCGTGCGCCAGTCGGGCGACCCGCTGCTCCTGGTGCCCCAGCTCGAAGCGCCTCGGGTCGGCCCCGGCCCCTACGAGATGGTCGTCTGGACCGACACCGAGGATCCGATCGCGATCGTGGCCCGTGCCGTGGGCAAACCGGCTCGGGTGGCCGTGGGGGACCAGACCTGGTCCGCCTTCGTCCTCAGGCTCCAACATGAGCTCCCGGGGGTGCGATGGCAGGAGGCGTCGGATCTCACCAAGCAGCTGCGGATACGAAAGGATCACGACGAGGTAGCGACGCTGCGAGCTGCGGCCGAGGCCGTCGACCGGGTCCTGGGAAGGATCACGTCCGAATTGCGATTTGCCGGCCGCTCGGAGCGACAGGTGGCGCGTGACATCGCAACGCTCACCGTCGAGGAGGGACATGACATCGCCTCGTTCACCATCGTGGGATCTGGCCCCAACTCGTCGTCTCCACATCACGAGCCGGGCCTGAGGACGATCAAAGACGGCGATCTGGTGGTCTGTGACTTCGGAGGTCGCATCGGCGGCTACTTCTCCGACGTCACCCGGACCTTTTCTGTCGGCGAGCCCGGCAACGAGGAGAAGGAGATCCACGCCCTGGTCGAGGAGGCGAACCGAGTCGGGAGATCGGTGGTCGGGCCCGGAGTGCCCTGTCAGGAGGTCGATCGTTGGGCGCGGTCGGTCATTGCCGGAGCGGGCCACGGCAAGCATTTCGTGCACCGCACCGGTCACGGCATCGGGCTCGAGGTCCATGAGCACCCCTACATGGTGGAAGGCAACGACCAGGTCCTGGAGCCCGGGATGACGTTCTCGGTGGAGCCCGGGATCTACCTGCCGGGCCGCTTCGGCGTGCGGATCGAGGACATAGTGGTCTGCACCGAGAACGGGGTCGACGCCTTGAATCGGGCTGGGCGCTCGCTGGTCGTCGTCGCCTGACGACCGTCGGCACTTCTCGGCTAGTCGGCCCGAACGGTCGCGGTGGTCCGCTGGATCAGAGCCCCGTTCCAACGCCATTCCCCGACCAGCGTGTGATTGCCAGCGGTGAACACCAATGTCGTGTTCCAACGACGCAGGGCTTGCGTGGACGAGGTGGAGATGGGCAACTGTGTCGTCGAAACCGGGTCCCCATCGAGGATGAGGGTGAAGGTGGTATTCGAGGCGGTGAACCGGGCCTGCTCCCCGGTCTTGTAGGGGAGCACCTGAAAGAAGCCCTCTTGGACGAGGTGGGTCCGGCCGGTGAAGGTGTCGACCACCATCGAGCAGGTGGTTCCCCCTTTACTGCAGATCACCGGGGACCAGTTGGCCAGGGGGATCCGCTGCGGGTTGTGGGGAAGGCTGAGTGCTCTGGTGAGCAGCGTTGCCGTCTCGCCTCTTGTCAGGACCCGATTGGGGCAGAAGCGGTTATTGGTTGGTGGGTTGCAGCCAACGGTGATCCCGGCCTCGGCTATCCGGTTTATCGGCCCTTCGAGGACGTGGCCGTTGTCGTCGACGAAGAAGTCCTCGTTGGTGTTGGGCAGATCGAGGGCACGGGCGATGAACGTAGCGAACTCGGCCCGGGTCAGGCTCCGGTCGGGACAGAAGCGGTTGTTGGTCGGTGGGTTACAGCCCACAGTGAGGCCAGCCGCGGCCATCCGGTTGATCCCCTTCTCGAGGATGTGGCCGTTGTCGTCGACAAAGAAATCGGTGCCGGTCCCGGAAAGCCCCAGAGCCCGGGTGAGGAATGTCGCAGCCTCGGCCCGGGTCACACTGTCGTTGGGGCAGAACCTCGTATTTGCCGGCGGGTTGCAGCCTGAGGTGATCTGGGCGAGGGCCAATGCCTCGATCCCGTTCTCATGAGGGCTCCCGTTGTCGTCGACGAAAGTCCCCTGGAGGAGGACCGCGTCCGCCCGGTCCGGCCAGAGCAAGAAGACGGTGCCCACCAACACGACCCCGGCGACACCGATGCCCAGCCAGCGTCTCATCAGTCGATCTGGAGGGTGTCGAGGACTTGGTTCAACCTGGGGAGGAGGTCGGCACGGTCGATGTGCGAGCCGAGCACCACATACAGGCAAAAGGCTCGTCCGCGGTGGGTGAAGAACTGTTGCACGGCGCTCTGCTCGGGCCGAGCCTCTTGCAAGGCATCCCGATCGAACTGCCGGGCCTGGAGGCCGGTCGGGATCCCCTGCGCAGCGAACAACGGTGTGTCGGCGGCTTCCGGCCCGTACTCGAAGAGAGCGATGAAGATGTCCTGGTTGTTCATCATCTCGACCGCGCCGCTTCCGAATGAGCCGCGCTCTGCGGGAAGCGGGAAGGTGCCGAGATGCATGACCGTCGGCTCGACCGCCCCGTCTGCCAACAGCTCGAAGCCGCCACCGCTGATGGTGCCCTCCCATCCGGCTGGCACCTCCACGGCCACCCCGGATCGCTGGAGACGGCTCACGGGTCTGCGTCCTCGAGCGGGTTCTCGTACAACGACGGGTCGCCGGGGAGGACGCCGGCGGCTCTCAACTGCCGATCGGGCGGGTCCCGTCGATCCCTTGCGGTGAGCGTGATGGCATTGGCATCGTCTGCTGACTGGCGGAGAAGGCCGAGCAGGTGCTTCCAGCTGGCGGCAGCACCTTCGCCGATCACCATTCCCGTGCCGTCTACGAGCATGAAATAGGGGGTCATCGGGACCTTGAACACCTGCCACACCTCGTCGGACATGAGGAGTGGGACACGGGATGGGGCGAGCTCGCGCACTCGCGAAGGTGACTCCGACTCCGGCCCCTTGGTGACGATCACCGCCCTGGTGTCAGGCGTCGGAGGCTCGAAGTCACCTCCCAGCTCTCTCCAAAAGGTCTCGCAGCTCAGGCATCCCGACGAGAGGAATGCGAGCATCGTGTTGCCCCTTCCTTGCTCGAGGCTGACGGTTTGCGCCCCACCATCCAAGGAGACGCCGATGAGAGTCGTCGCCGGCGCCCGTTCGAACCCGGTGGTCCTGGGCTGGGTGCTCGCCGAGCCCACCGTGACCACACCATCCTCGGTGACCCCGAGGGCATGAAGCTGACGGAGGATTTCGGCGTGACTCTTGAGAAGCCCCGCCACCAACACCGCCAACAGGATGATGACCACACCCTCGATGATCAGTGCCGCTGTCATCAGGCGTTTCTCCCCCAAGTGACCGGGAGCCCATTGGGGTTTCCGAATATGAAGGTGGACTGCGCCGCCCCGGAAGAAAGCGTGTTCCTGATCGACCAGTTACCTGCGTTGAACCACCCGACGCCAGTAACCCGGTCGCCGTTCCAATCGCCTGTCACCGGTCTCCCCGGGCCGCCTCCGAAAGTGAAGTCGAAGTTCGGGTTTCCTGCCGAGAGGGAGTTGCGGAGCATCCAGCGGCTACCGCGGACCATACCGATCCCGGTCGAACCGTCGCCGTTCCAGTCGCCGACGACCGGGAGGTCCCCCGGCTGGCCGAAGGTGAAATCGTAGTCGGGGTCGCCGCCGCGGTTCGAGTTGCGCAGGAGCCATCGGTTGCCCCTGACCACCCCGATGGTATGAACACCGTTGCCGTTCCAGTCTCCGATCACCGGGATGTCGCCGGGTTGCCCGTACTTGATCACGAGCTCGGCCTCCCCAGGGCCCTCGACCTGGCGCAGGTACCAGACCAGGCTCGGTGACCCTGCGACGCCGTGCCGGGTGTTCTTCACGACTCCGACCGTGCGCACGCCGGAGTTGGAGAAGTCCCCCGCGATCGGGTAGTCGCCGGAGGCGCCGAAGTCGAAGGTCTGGTTGGCCGGGCCGCTGCTGGCGGCCTGTCGCAGCTGCCACGTGGTTCCGGCGTAGACCCCGGGCCACGCCGGGTAGGGGCCCTTGGGGGTGGTGTCGGGGAGCAGGCCGGCTGCATTGTGGGTGTAGGTGGATTGGGATACGGCCGAGGTCATGGAGCACGACGAGTCCCATTCCCAAGGCGGCACGCAGGTGACGACACGACAGGTGATGGGCCCGATGCATGCCTTGTGGTTGTTGCACTGCCCATAACGGAATCTGGTGCAGCAGGTCTTGCGCTCGCTGCAGTTGTCGTGGTTGCAGTGGCAGTGGCAGTCGACACACGTGTGGCTGCACGTCCCCGAGCCGCCACAGCTGCACCCTCCGCAGCTCGAGGAGTTGCAGTCCAGGTAATAGCGGCTGTTGCCGTCACAAAAGGTGTTGCCCTCCGCTCGCCACCAACCCGCCACGATGTTTCCCGGAGGGCAGGTGTTGACGCCGGTGATGTTGC